>NZ_JBHYMS010000005.1:86152-161218 GCF_042743185.1 Inquilinus sp. NPDC058860
TTTCGGGGCCAACCCCCTAACTATCAAAACTGGGGCCCAAAACCCCCCCGGGGCCGGCACCCCCCCCCGCTTGGGGGGGGGGGGCCCGCCCCCCCGTGATGAAGAGATCAGCCGCGCCGGGCCTTGGCCGTGCCGGTGCGGGCCTTGCCCAGGCCGATCTTCTTGGCGAAGGCGGAGCGCTGTTCCGCATAGTTCGGCGCGACCATCGGATAGTCGGCCGGCAGGCCCCACTTCGCCCGGTACGCTTCGGGCGACATGCCGTAGGTCGTCCGCAGGTGCCGTTTCAGCATCTTCAGCTTCTTGCCGTCCTCCAGGCAGACGATGTAGTCCGGCTGGACCGAGCGCCGGATCGGCACCGCCGGCTTGGCCGGCGCCGGGGCCGGCTCGGCCGCCGGCGCGGAGCCGATGCCCCGCAGCGCGTCATGAATGGCCTGGATCACCGTCCCGAGCTGATCGGTCGCGACGGTGTTGCGGGAAATATAGGACGTCACGATCTCGGTGGTCATCTGCACCAGATCGTCATTGCTACGTCCGCCGGTGCTTGCTTCATCCTCCATTGTTCAATTCCTTTTCTTTGTGTCGTCAACAGCGACAACGAGGTCGCATTTGATATCGCGCATGTCAACGATAATGGGAAAACTACTGACTATTCTGCAACCGCAAGCTGCGGCCGGACCGGGCCGGCTCGCGCCAAGGAATTGAGCCACGTTCCGGCTCACCCTCCAATGCAAAATGTGCGAAGGTCGCCCGAACCCCCATCCGACCGGACCATCATGACCGACGCCACCAAGACTGTCGCCATTGCCGCCGACCATGCCGGCTACGCCCTGAAGGACCGGCTCCGGACCGTGATCGAGGAGCAGGGGCTGGCGGTGCTGGACCTCGGCACCAGCGGTCCGGACCGGGTCGACTATCCGGATTACGGCCACGCCGTGGCGCGCGCGATCCGGGACGGCCGGGCGACGCGCGGCGTCGTGGTCTGCGGCAGCGGCAGCGGCATCGGCATCTCGATCGCGGCCAACCGCCATCGCGGCGTCCGTGCGGCGCTTTGCCACGACGTCACCACCGCCCGGCTGTGCCGCCAGCACAACGACGCGAACGTGCTGGCGCTCGGCGCCCGAATCATCGGCTTCGAGACCGCCCGGGATTGCCTTGCCGTGTTCCTGTCCACCGACTACGAAGGCGGTCGGCACGGCGACCGCATCGCCAAGCTCGACGTGCCTGCAGCCTGACCAGGATGATCTGCCCATGAGCTCCCCCGACTCCGCCGCCCAGATGACCGCCGCCAGCTCCCTGTTCACTGCCCGCCTGGAAGACACCGACCCGGCCGTGCTGCGCGGCATCCGGGACGAGCTGAAGCGCCAGCAGACGCAGATCGAGCTGATCGCCAGCGAGAACATCGTCTCCCGCGCCGTGCTCGAGGCCCAGGGCTCGGTCCTGACCAACAAATACGCCGAGGGCTATCCGAACCGCCGCTACTACGGCGGCTGCGAATTCGTCGATGTGGCGGAGTCACTGGCGATCGAGCGCGCCTGCAAGCTGTTCGACTGCGCCTACGCCAACGTCCAGCCGCATTCCGGCGCCCAGGCCAACCAGGCGGTGTTCTTCGCCCTGCTGCAGCCGGGCGACACCGTGCTCGGCATGTCGCTGGCCGCCGGCGGCCATCTGACCCACGGCGCGGCGCCGAACCAGTCGGGCAAGTGGTTCAACGCGGTGCAGTACGGCGTCCGCCGCGACGACGCCCGGATCGACTATGACGAGCTGCAGCGCCTGGCCGACGAGCACAAGCCGAAGCTGATCATCGCCGGCGGCTCGGCCTATCCGCGGATCATCGACTTCGCCCGCTTCCGCCAGATCGCGGATTCGGTCGGTGCGTATCTGATGGTCGACATGGCGCATTTTGCCGGCCTGGTCGCCGGCGGCGTGCACCCCAGCCCGCTGCCGCACGCCCACATCGTCACCACCACCACCCACAAGACCCTGCGCGGCCCGCGCGGCGGCATGGTGCTGTCGAACGACCCGGAGATCGGCAAGAAGATCAACTCCTCGGTCTTCCCGGGCCTGCAGGGCGGCCCGCTGATGCATGTCATCGCCGCCAAGGCGGTGGCCTTCGGCGAGGCGCTGCGGCCGGAGTTCAAGCTCTATGCCAAGGCGGTGGTCGACAACGCCAAGCTGCTGGCCGAGACGGTGCGCGCCGGCGGGCTCGACATCGTCTCCGGCGGCACCGACACGCATCTGATGCTGGTCGATCTGCGGCCGAAGAAGCTGACCGGCAAGGCGGCCGAGGCCAGCCTCGAGCATGCCGGCATGACCTGCAACAAGAACGGCGTGCCGTTCGACCCGGAGAAGCCGACCATCACCTCCGGCGTCCGCCTGGGCAGCCCGGCCGCGACCTCGCGCGGCTTCGGCCTGGCCGAGTTCCGCCAGATCGGCGAGATGGCGGTCGAGGTGCTGGACGGCCTGGCCGCCAACCCCGAGGACAACTCGAAGATCGAGCAGGCGGTGCGGGCCCGGGTCGAGGCGCTCTGCGCCCGCTTCCCGATCTACCCGGACCTCTGAGACGGCCCAGGACTGGGAATCCATCCGGCCCGACACTCGATAGATTGTGGTTCGCCCACAACGGATGGTATCCATTCGCTGTGGGCGAAACCATTTCCGGGGGCACCGATGCGCTGTCCATTCTGCGGCCACGACGACACCCAGGTGAAGGATTCGCGGCCTACGGAGGACAATTCGGCGATCCGGCGGCGGCGCTTCTGCCCGGCCTGCGGCGCCCGCTTCACCACCTTCGAGCGGATCCAGCTGCGCGAGCTGACGGTGATCAAGTCGGGCGGCCAGCGCGAGCCCTTCGACCGCGAGAAGCTGCTGCGCTCTATGCGCATCGCCCTGCGCAAACGCGACATCGACATCGAGCGGCTGGAGCGGATCGTCAACTCGCTGGTCCGCCAGCTCGAAAGCTCGGGCGAGAGCGAGATCCCGTCCAAGTCGATCGGCGAGATGGTGATGAAGGCGCTGAGCGGCGTCGACAAAGTCGCCTATATTCGCTACGCCTCGGTCTATCGCGACTTCCAGGAACCCGGCGCCTTCAGCGATTTCGTCGACCAGTTGCGCGGCGAGCGACCCTGACCGGCGTCCGCTGCGCCTGGTTCCGTGTGGTTTCGCTGGAAACCACAGCGCGACCGTCATAGGGTGCCCGCCATGTTCAGCGGCATCATCACCGATGTGGGGCGCGTCGCGGCGATCGAGCGGCGAGGCGACACCCGCTACATCATCGAGACGGCCTTCGACACGGCGACGATCGAGATCGGCGCCTCGGTCGCGCACAACGGCGTCTGCCTGACCGTGATCGAGAAGAGCCCCGGCCGCTTCGCGGTCGAGGCCTCGGCCGAGACCCTGTCGCGCAGCACACTGGGCGACTGGGCGGTCGGCACGGAAGTCAATCTCGAACGCTCGCTCAAGCTCGGCGACGAGATCGGCGGCCATCTGGTCTACGGCCATGTCGACGGCGTCGGCACCATCGTCGACCGCCGGCCGGAGGGCGACAGCGTCCGCTTCACCATCGAGGCCCCGGCCGAGCTGGCGGACTATATCGCCTCCAAGGGCTCGGTGGCGATCGAGGGCGTCTCGCTGACCGTCAACGAGGTCGCCGATACCCCGTCCGGTGCCTGCCGCTTCGGCGTCAACATCATTCCGCACACGCAGTCATGCACGACCTTTCGAAGCTTAAGCACGGATCACCGCGTGAACTTGGAGATCGACATGCTGGCGCGGTACACGGCGCGCCTGCTGCGGGATCGCAAGACCGCCGGCTGAGCCCCGAGGACCAGGCGCTGCTCTCGCCGATCGACGAGATCATCGAGGAGGCGCGCCAGGGCCGCATGTTCATCCTGGTCGACGACGAGGACCGGGAGAACGAGGGCGACCTGGTGATCCCGGCGCAGATGGCGGACGCCGAGGCGGTCAACTTCATGGCCCGCTACGGCCGTGGCCTGATCTGCCTGGCGATGGAGCAGAAGCGGATCGAAGAGCTCGGCCTGCAGCTCATGACCCGCAGCAACGCCTCGCGCCACCAGACCGCCTTCACCGTCTCGATCGAGGCGCGCGAGGGCGTGACCACCGGCATCTCGGCCGCCGACCGGGCCCGCACCATCGCGGTCGCGATCGACCCGGCCTGCGGGCCGGCCGATGTGGCCACGCCCGGCCATGTCTTTCCGCTGGTCGCGCGTGACGGCGGCGTGCTGGAGCGCACCGGCCACACCGAGGCGGCGGTCGACATCTCGCGCCTGGCCGGGCTGTACCCGGCCGGGGTGATCTGCGAGATCATGAACGACGACGGCACCATGGCCCGGCTGCCGGACCTGGTGAAGTTCGCGCAGTTCCACAACCTCAAGATCGGCACCATCGCCGACCTGATCGCCTATCGCCGCTGCCAGGAATCGCTGGTCGAGCGCAAGCTCGAGACCACGATCGAGAGCCGCTGGGGCGGCGACTGGCGGATGCTGGTCTATGTCAACAAGGCGCGCTATGCCGAGCATGTCGTGCTGGTGAAGGGCGACATCTCCGGCGACGACCCGGTGCCGGTGCGCATGCACGCGCTGAACGTGCTGGACGACGTGCTCGGCGACGTCCATGGCGGCAATGCCGGCATCCTGCACGGCGCCATGGAGGCGATCGGCCGCGAGGGCAGGGGCGTCGTGGTGCTGATCCGCGAACCTCAGCCCGACAGCCTGAGCGAACGGCTGCAGCGGCGGCTCGAAGGCATGCCGGCGAAGGAGAGCGGGCACGAGCTGCGCGACTACGGCGTCGGCGCCCAGATCCTGCTCGACCTCGGCGTGCGCAAGCTGATCGTGCTGTCCAACCATCCCCGCACCATCGTCGGCATCGACGGCTACGGCCTGACCGTGGTCGAGCAGCGCGCCATCGCCGGCGTCCAGGAGGATTGACACATGGTCGCCAAGACCGAGACGCGGCCCGTGTCCTTCACCGGCCCGGCGCCCCACATCCTGATCGTCGAGGCCCGCTTCTACGAGGACATCACCGACGAGCTGGCGCGCGGCGCCGTCGCGGTGCTGGAGCAGATCGGCGCCACCTATGAGCGCATCGCCGTGCCGGGGGCGCTGGAGATCCCCGCCGCGGTGCAGATCGCCTCGACCTCGGCCCGCCGCTTCGACGGCTATGTCGCGCTCGGCTGCGTCATCCGCGGCGAGACCTCGCATTACGACACGGTGTGCAACGAGAGCGCCCGCGGCCTGCAGGATCTCGCCCTGCGGCACGGCCTCGCCATCGGCAACGGCATCCTGACCGTCGAGAACGAGGCCCAGGCCTGGGCCCGTGCCAGGGTCGCCGAGATGGACAAGGGCGGCGCCGCCGCCCGGGCCGCGCTGGCGATGATCCAGCTGAAGCGGCACTTCAAGCAGCTGACGGCCTGACCGATGGCGATTCCGAAACCCTCCGCCAAGGCCCGCCGCAGCGCCGCCCGTCTCGCCGCCGTCCAGGCGCTGTACCAGCTCGAGCAGTCGGGCACGCCGCTCGACAAGGTGATCGCCGAGTTCGTCCATCACCGCTTCGGCGAGCCGGTCGAGGGCGAGGCGATGGTGGAGCCCGACGCCCCGCTGTTCGGCGACATCGTGCGCGGCACCCGGGTGCGCAGCGACGAGGTCGACGCCCTGGTGTCCGGCGCGCTCGACAGCCAGTTCTCGCTGGCCCGGCTCGACCTGCTGCTGCGCTGCGTGATGCGGGCCGGCGCCTGGGAATTGCTGGCCAATCTGCACGTGCCGGCGCCGATCGTGATCTCGGAATACGTCAACGTCACCCGCGCCTTCTTCGGCGGCAAGGAGCCGGCGATGGTGAACGCGGTGCTCGACCGCATCGCCCGCGAGCGGCGGCCCGACGAACCGCGCGCCGGCTAGGAACCGCCATGGGGCTCGGCGAGTTCGAGCGCATCGATCGCTACTTCCGGCCGCTGGCCCGGGCGACGCCCGGCGCGCTCGGCCTGGCCGACGATGCGGCGCTGCTCGACCCCGGCGAGGGCCGCGACCTGGTGGTCACCACCGACGCCTTGGTCGAGACCGTCCACTACCTGCCGGACGAGGATCCGGCGCGGGTGGCGCAGAAGCTCCTGCGCTCCAACCTGTCGGACCTGGCGGCCAAGGGCGCGGCGCCTCTCGCCTACACCTTGACCCTGGCGCTGCCGGCGCAGCCGGACGAGAGCTGGATCGAGCGCTTCGTCGAGGGGCTTGCGGCCGACCAGGCCCTCTACGGTATCGGGCTGCTCGGCGGTGATTCGGTGCGGACGCCGGGGACCGCGGTGCTGTCGGTCACCGCCTTCGGCACGGTGCCGCAGGGCGCGATGCTGCGCCGCTCCGGCGCCCGGCCCGGCGACGACCTCTATGTCAGCGGCACGCTCGGCGATGCCGCGCTGGGCCTGCGTGCGATCCTCGGGCGGTTGCCGGGGCTGGCGTCGGACGCCGTCGCGGCGCTGGCGCAGCGCCACCGCGTGCCGGAGCCGCGGATGGCGCTCGGCCAGGCACTCATCGGCCTGGCCCATGCGGCGATGGATGTGTCGGACGGGCTGCCCGGCGACCTGCCGCATCTCTGCGCCGCCTCCGGCGTGGCGGCGGAGGTCGAGCTGGCGCGGCTGCCGCTGTCCGACGCCGCCCGCGCCGCCATCGCCCTCGACCCGGCCCTGCAGGACATCGCCTGGGGCGGCGGCGAGGATTACGAGCTGCTGTTCAGCGCCCCGGCATCGGCCCGGGCCGCGATCGAGACGGCCGCCGCGGCCACGGGGACCGCGATCACCCGGATCGGCCGGATTTCGGCGGGGCAGGGGGCGCGGCTGTTCGACCCGCAGGGCCGTCCCGTCGAGTCGCTGACCGGCTGGCGGCATTTCTGACCGCGACACCGGCTCCGGCTGCCACGAAACGGCCCGAATCGCTGCCTCGAAAGCCCCTCTCGCTGCCATAAAGCAAAGAAATTTCACGCTGATTGCCCTGACCTTCCTGCTCTGGCATCGTTTCCGCGCAAAAGAAGCGGAGCCGGCCTGAACCGGGCCGGTACGTCATCAACAGGGGCGAGGGACTCAAGAATGATGTCAGCGGTCCTTGTCTTCGTGCTGGCCTGCGGCCTCGGCGCGTTAGCCTATGGCGTGTGGGCTTCACGGAGCGTGTTGTCGGCCAGTCCGGGCGATGCCCGAATGCAGGCAATCGCCGCCGCGATTCAGGAAGGCGCCGGCGCCTATCTGAACCGGCAGTATCTCACCATCGGCGTGGTCGGCGTGGTCATCGCCATCATCGTCTCGCTGCTTCTCGGCATCTCCGTCGGCATCGGCTTCATCATCGGCGCCGTGCTCTCCGGCGCCGCCGGCTACATCGGCATGAACATCTCGGTCCGGGCCAATGTCCGCACCGCCGAGGCGTCCCGCCAGGGCCTGGCCGCCGGCCTCGCCATCGCCTTCCGCTCCGGCGCCGTCACCGGCATGCTGGTGGCCGGCCTGGCGCTGATCGCCGTCGCCGGCTACTACACCATCCTGCTCGCCTCCGGCGCCACCGGCCGCGGCCTGATCGACCCGCTGGTGGCGCTCGGCTTCGGCGCCTCGCTGATCTCGATCTTCGCCCGCCTCGGCGGCGGCATCTTCACCAAGGGCGCCGATGTCGGCGCCGACCTGGTCGGCAAGGTCGAGGCCGGCATCCCCGAGGACGATCCGCGCAACCCGGCCGTGATCGCCGACAATGTCGGCGACAATGTCGGCGACTGCGCCGGCATGGCCGCCGACCTGTTCGAGACCTACGCCGTCACCACCGTCGCCACCATGGTGCTGGCGTCGATCTTCTTCGCCGGGGCTGCGGCGATGGCGTCGATGATGGTCTATCCGCTCGCGATCGGCGCGGTCTGCATCCTGGCCTCGATCGCCGGCACCTTCTTCGTCAAGCTCGGCGCCAACAACAACATCATGGGCGCGCTGTACCGCGGCTTCGTGGTCTCGGCGGGGCTGTCGCTGGTCGGCATCCTGCTGGTCACCTGGGTCGTGGTCGGCTTCGGCGGCAGCTACGCCGTTGGCGGCGGCAGCTTCAGCGGCTTCTCCCTGTTCCTGTGTGGGGTCAGCGGCCTGGTCGTCACCGGCCTGCTGATCTGGACCACGGAATACTACACCGGCACGAACTTCCGGCCGGTGCAGTCGGTCGCCCAGGCCTCGACCACCGGCCACGGCACCAATGTGATCCAGGGCCTCGCCATCTCGATGGAATCGACCGCGGTCCCGGCGCTGATCATCTGCGTCGCCATCATCGTCACCTATCTGCTGGCCGGCCTGTTCGGCATCGCTATCGCGGTCACCAGCATGCTGGCCCTGGCCGGCATGGTCGTGGCGCTCGACGCCTATGGCCCGGTCACCGACAATGCCGGCGGCATCGCCGAGATGGCCGACCTGCCGGCGGAGGTCCGGGTCACCACCGACGCGCTGGACGCGGTCGGCAACACCACCAAGGCGGTGACCAAGGGCTACGCCATCGGCTCGGCCGGCCTCGGCGCGCTGGTGCTGTTCTCGGCCTACACCTCGGACCTGAACTTCTTCATCGGCAATCCGGGCGAGCATCCCTATTTCCAGGGCCTGACGCTCGATTTCTCCCTGGCCAACCCCTATGTCGTGGTCGGCCTGCTGCTCGGCGGCCTGCTGCCCTACCTGTTCGGCGCGCTCGGCATGACCGCGGTCGGCCGCGCCGCCGGATCGGTGGTGGAGGAGGTGCGCCGCCAGTTCCGCGAGGATGCCGGCATCATGGCGGGGACCAGCCGGCCGGACTACAAGCGCGCGGTCGACATGCTGACCAAGGCGGCGATCCGCGAGATGATCGTGCCGTCGCTGCTGCCGGTGCTGGCGCCGATCGTTCTGTACTTCGTGATCGAGGCGATCGCCGGCCGATCCGCCGCCTTCTCATCGCTCGGGGCGATGCTGCTCGGCGTCATCGTCACCGGCCTGTTCGTCGCCATCTCGATGACCTCGGGCGGCGGCGCGTGGGACAACGCCAAGAAGTACATCGAGGAGGGCAACCACGGCGGCAAGGGGTCCGACGCGCACAAGGCGGCCGTCACCGGCGACACCGTCGGCGACCCTTACAAGGACACCGCCGGCCCGGCGGTCAACCCGATGATCAAGATCACCAACATCGTGGCGCTGCTGCTGCTGGCGATCCTCGCCCACTGATCGCCGAGCTCACGACAAGAACCCCGGCGCCGACGGCGCCGGGGTTTCCCATGCCCTGCGGTCGCGGCTAGTAGTTGCCGCCGGCGACCGAGCTGGCGACGCCGCCGGCGCCGACCGAGCGATTCGGCGCGGAGGGGGTGGTGCCCTCGTTGTTGAAGCGGCCGATATTGCCCAGGAACTGCTCCAGGATGCCGATGCGGCGGCCCAGCGTCGGGGTCTCGCGCGACACCAGCGCCACCTGCTCGCCGTCCTCCAGGTTCAGTTCCTTCATGTCGGTCAGCGTGCTGCTGGTCGGATCGAACTGCATGCGCAGGACCCGGCGCTTCGTCACCTCGGGCGCGAAGAAGGCCACCGTCTCGACCCGCTGCCCGATGTAGTACCAGGTGTTGTCGTCGAAGGTGGACACCGTGGTCGGGGTCCCCAGGATCGTCGCGACATCCGACTTGGTGCTGGTTCCGGTGTGGACCTGTTCGAGCCGGTAATCCTCGACGAGGTTGCCGCGTGTCGCCACCCGCGGCGTGCAGGCCGTCAGCGCCGCCACCGCGAGCAGGCCGGCCGCCATGGTCCGGACGACCCTTGCTCTTTCCGTCATCGCCTCATGTCTCCGCGCCCCTGGGGGCTCCCAATTGAAGGCTACCCTCTAGCACACCACGTCAAGCTCGACCAATATCGCGCATCCTTTGCGCAAAACCGATCGGTCCCGTGCTGTCCAAGCTGTTCACCCGCCACCGCCGCGAACGCGTCGCCGCCGAGCTCTACGTCAAGCTGGTCGAGCAGGCGCGCAGCCCGGCCTTCTACACCGCCTGCGGCGTGCCGGATACGCTGGACGGTCGGTTCGAGGCGCTGGCCCTGCACGCCTTCCTGGTGTTCCACCGGCTGAAAGGCGAAGCCGCGCCGGCCCCGGAGTTCTCCCAGGCCCTGTTCGACCACATGTTCGGCGACATGGATCTGAGCCTGCGCGAGATCGGCGTCACCGATTTCAGCATCGGCAAGAAGGTGAAGGCGATGGGGCGCGGCTTCTACGGCCGCATCGTCGCCTATGACCGCGGCCTGGCCGCCGCCGATCCGGAGGAACTGGAAGCCGCACTGCGTCGTAACCTCTACGGCACGGTCGAACCGGCGCCGGGGCAGGTGAGGGCGGTCGCCGCCTATCTGCGCCGCGAGGTCGCCGGCCTGGCGGCGCAGCCGGCGGCGGCGCTGCTGGCCGGCGAGGTGCGGTTCGGCGCGGCGCCCGGGATGGTGGAGGCAGCCTGATGACGATCCCCGAATTCAGCCGCGTGGTCGGCGTCAACACCCTGCCGCGCGGCGGCCGGACCATCGCCATCGAGGCCGACGAGGCCGAGCGCGCGGCGCTGGCTCGACGCTTCGATCTGCTGGCGCTGGACGAGTTCCGGGCGCGATTCACCCTGACGCCGGGGCGCGGCGACACGGTTGTGGTGGCCGGCGCGCTGGCCGCCGCGGTGGTGCAGCGCTGCGTGGTGACGCTGGATCCCGTGCCGGCCGCGGTCGAGGATGAGATCGAGGCCGTCTTCGCCGACGCGGCGGGGCGGGACGAGGCGGAGGTCGAGGTCGATCCGCTGACGGCGGAGGTCGAGCCGCTGGTCGACGGCCGCATCGATCTGGGCGAGCTCGCGGCGCAGCACCTGTCGCTGACCCTCGACCCCTATCCGCGGTCGCCCGACGCGCCGGAGCCCGCGGCCGAGCCGCCGGAGGGCGAGCCGGAGACGCGCCGGCCCTTCGCCGTGCTCAAGGGCGGCGGTGATGACAAGGCAGAGGACTGATCGCTTTTCCTTGCCCCGTCGGGCCTTTTCCATTAAGTAACGCCCGTCCGAGGCGGCCCCCCTGGTGCCGCCTTTTCGTATCGAGAGTTCAAGCAAATGGCTGTTCCGAAGAAGAAGACGTCGAAGTCGCGGCGCGACATGCGGCGTTCGCACCACGCTCTGGCCGGCTCGACCTATGTCGAGTGCGCGAATTGCGGCGAGCTGGCCCGTCCGCACCATGTCTGCGACTCCTGCGGCCACTATCACGGCCGTGAGGTGGTCAGCGAGACGACGGCGACCGCCTGATCGACTGCGCCCGCATAGGGAATGTCCGACCCGGCGGCCTCTGGCCCAGTGACGATCGCGCTCGACGCCATGGGGGGCGATCGGGCGCCAGCGATGGTGCTCGAAGGGGCGGAGATTGCCCGCACGCATCATCCGGATGTGCACTTCCTGATCGTCGGTGACGAGGCGCTGATCGCGCCGCTTCTGGCGAAACGGCCGGCGCTGGCCGCGGTGTCGACGATTCGGCACACCGCCGACGTCATCACCAACGAGGACAAGCCGTCCACCGCGCTGCGCAGCGGGCGCAACTCCAGCATGCGTCTGGCCATCGATGCGGTGGCCGCGGGCGAGGCGCAGTGCGTCGTCTCCGCCGGCAACACCGGCGCGCTGATGGCGACCGCGAAGATCGTGTTCAAGACGCTGCCGGGCATCGACCGGCCGGCGATCGCGTCGTTTTTCCCGACGCTGCGCGGCGAGAGCGTCATGCTCGACCTCGGCGCCAACATCGAATGCGACGCCGAGAACCTGGTCCAGTTCGCCATCATGGGCTCGGTCTTCGCCAAGGCGGTGCTGGGCTTGGTCGACCCCACGGTCGGCCTGCTCAATGTCGGATCCGAGGCGCTGAAGGGGCCGGATGCGGTGCGGGATGCCGCCGCGCGGCTGCGCGAGTTGGAATTCCCCGGCCGGTTCGAGGGCTTCGTCGAGGGCGATGATATCCCGGCCGGGAAGGTCGACGTGGTCGTCACCGACGGCTTCTCCGGCAACATCGCGCTCAAGACCGCCGAGGGCACCGCCAAGCTCTACGCCACTTGGCTGCGTCACGCCTTCCGATCCTCCTGGCTCGCCTCGCTCGGCTACCTGCTGGCGCGCGGCGCCTTCCGCCGGCTGCGGCACCGGACCGACCCGCGCCAGTACAACGGCGCGCTGTTTCTCGGCCTCAACGGCATCTGCGTGAAGAGCCACGGCGGCACCGACGGCGAGGGCTTCGCCCATGCCATCGATGTCGGGGTCGATCTGGTCATTCACGGTTTCAATGATAAGGTTAAGCAGGAGTTCAGCCGTTTCGAAGGCAATCGGAACGGCGACGACGCTGCTTCGACGGCTTCACCGACTGCTCCGATCGGGATCGAACAACCGCAATGACAGTCCGCCGCGCGCGCATCATCGGATGCGGTTCTGCCCTGCCTGACCGCGTCGTCACCAACGCCGACCTGGCCCGGACGGTGGACACCTCCGACGAGTGGATCGTCCAGCGCACCGGCATCAATGTCCGCCACATCGCGGGGCCGGACGAGAAGACCTCGGACCTGGCGCTGGCTGCGGCCCGCAAGGCGCTGGCCATGGCCAAGGTCGAGGGCAGCGACCTCGACCTGATCGTGCTGGCCACGACGACGCCGGACCAGACCTTCCCGGCGACCGCGGTGCGGGTCCAGGCCGCGCTCGGCATGACCCGCGGCGCCGCCTTCGACATCCAGGCCGTCTGTTCGGGCTTCGTCTACGCCCTCTCGATCGTCGACAACATGATCCGGCTCGGCCAGGCGCGCACGGCGCTGGTGATCGGGGCCGAGACCTTCTCGCGACTGCTCGACTGGAACGACCGCTCCACCTGCGTGCTGTTCGGCGACGGCGCCGGCGCCGTGGTGCTGCGCGCGGTCGAGGGTGGCGGCACCACCGACGATCCCGGCATCCTGTCGACCCATCTGCATTCCGACGGCCGTCACGAGGACAAGCTCTACGTCGATGGCGGGCCGTCCTCGACCGGCACCGTCGGCCATGTCCGGATGGAAGGCCGCGAGGTGTTCAAGCACGCGGTCATCAACCTGGCCGAGGTGGTCGAGGAGGCGCTGGCCGCCAACGGCCTGACCCCGGCCGACATCGACTGGCTGGTGCCGCACCAGGCGAACAAGCGCATCATCGACGCCACCGCCCGCAAGCTCGACCTGCCGCCGGAGAAGGTGGTGCTGACGGTGCAGAAGCATGCGAACACCTCCGCCGCATCGATCCCGCTCGCGCTGGCGGAGGCCGTGTCCGACGGCCGCATCAAGCCCGGCGACCTCGTCCTGCTCGAGGCCATGGGTGGCGGACTGACCTGGGGTGCCGCCCTGGTGCGGTGGTAATCCGCTGATAAGCAGTTAGCGGGCCTCGCCTGAGGGGGCCGTTAGGAAATTCGCCCAACGCTTTGGAATTGACGGATTATTTTGCGGAGGGTACCGTCCATGGACGGTCTTCCTTCGCAATTGCCCGTCAGGGGGAGGCGGCATGGCGGAAACGGTGACACGAGCCCAGCTCAGCGAATCGCTCTATCAGGAAATCGGTTTGTCTCGTAACGAGTCCGCCGATCTTGTTGAGACGGTACTTGAAGAAATCTCCGAAGCGCTCGAGCGCGGCGAGACGGTGAAAATCTCGTCCTTCGGCACCTTCGGGGTACGCCAGAAGGGGCAGCGAATCGGGCGCAACCCGAAGACCGGGCAGGAGGTGCCGATCCTGCCGCGCCGGGTGCTGGTGTTCCGCGCCTCGCATGTGCTGAAGGGGCGCATCAACGGCACCAATCCTCCCCTGGACGACGACGAGTAAGCCATGGCAGGAATGGGAGGATCGGAAGCGAAGCCCGCGCCGCTGCGCAAGTCGGCGACGGCCTATCGCACGATCAGCGAAGTGTCCGACGACCTCGCCGTGCCGCAGCATGTGCTGCGGTTCTGGGAGACCAAGTTTTCCCAGGTCCGCCCGCTCAAGCGCGGCGGCGGTCGCCGGTACTATCGCCCCGAGGATGTCCAGCTGCTGCGCCGGATCCAGCGCCTCCTCTATGAGGAGGGCTACACCATCAAGGGCGTGCAGCGCCTGCTGAAGGAGGGCAAGCCGGCCGAGGCCGACGCGCCGGCCGCGGCATCGGGTGAGGCGGCCCCTTCCGGACCGGCTCACCCCCTCCCGGTCACCCGGACCAAGCCGGGCAAGCCGCGCGACGAGATGCAGCTCTCGCTCCTGGCCGGCGCCGGACGCGAAGGCCGCGCCCAGGGCATCTCGGCCGAGCTGCGCGACGAGCTGACCGTGCTGCTGGCGGAGCTGAAGCGCCTGCAGACCGCCCTGCGCGGCGACGCCTGAGGGCCGCCTGCTGCCGGGCGTCCCTCAGTAATCCGTGATGCCGCTGCGCGGGATCCGCACCTCGCGGTGGATCCAGACGCTGAGCAGGATGCCGCAGCCCATCAGCAGGGTCAGCATCGCGGTGCCGCCATAGGACACCAGGGGCAGCGGGATGCCCACCACCGGGATCAGCCCGGTGACCATCGCGACATTGACGAAGACGTAGAGGAAGAAGGTCGTGGTCAGGCCGACCCCGACCAGCCGGGCGAAATGGCTGCGGGCGCTGAGTGCGATCATCAGCCCGTAGACGAACAGCATGGTGTAGAGGAACAGCAGGATCAGCGCGCCCACCATGCCGAACTCCTCGGCCAGCACCACGAAGATGAAGTCGGTGTGCTTCTCCGGCAGGAACATCAGCTGGCTCTGCGTGCCGGCGGTGAAGCCCTTGCCGAACAGGGCGCCGGAGCCGAGCGCGATCTTCGACTGCATGATGTTGTAGCCGGCGCCGAGCGGGTCGCGCTCAGGCTCCAGGAAGGTGTAGACGCGGTTCTTCTGGTAGTCGTGCAGGAACTCCCAGCCGATCGGGATCGCCGACAGGCCGAGCGCGATGGCCACCGCGAACTTCCACAGCCGCACGCCGGTGGCGAACAGCACCGCGCCGCCGGTCAGGATCAGCAGCATGGCGGTGCCGAGGTTGGGCTGCATCAGCACCAGCCCGACCGGCGCCAGGATCAGCAGCAGCGGTGCGATCAGCACCAGCGGGTTGCGCACCTCGACCAGCGAGAAGCCGTGGAAATGGCGGGCGAGGGCGAGGACCAGCGCGATCTTCATCAGCTCCGAGGGCTGGATCACCAGCGGGCCGAGGTTGATCCAGCGCTCGGCGCCCATGCCGGTGTGGCCCATGAACTCGACCACGATCAGCAGCGCGAAGACGATGGCGTAGATCGGGTAGGCGAGCTTCATCCACACCCGGATGTCGACCAGCGCCAGCAGCAGCATGACGACGAAGCCGGTGGCGAAGCGGGTGAGCTGGCGGCTGGCCCAGGGCTCCCAGGAGCCGCCGCCGGCGGAATAGAGCAGCATCACCCCGACCGCGGCGATGGCGCAGACCAGGATCACCAGGCCCCAGCTCATCAGCTGCAGCTTGGTCAGGATGGTGTAGTGCGGGGCGTCGTCGCGAATCCGGAAGCTGCTCATGAACCAGGACAATCCGCCGTCGCCGTGACGGCGGCCGGACTATGCGCCGGAGAGCCTGGAGGGGCAAGATTGCAGGCCGAGCCTGCAGCACACCGAATGCCGCAGCCGTAGGTTGGGTTCGCCGATGGCGAACCCAACGAGCGGGCCGTCGACATGTTGGGTTCGCGGACGCGAACCCAACCTACAGGACTGCGGCTCAATACGGGCAGTCGACGTCACCGGTCTCGACATAGACGCTCTTCAGCTGAGTGTAGTGCTCGAGCGCGGCGAGGCCGTTCTCGCGGCCGAGTCCGGACTGCTTGTATCCGCCGAACGGGATCTCGACCGGGGTGATGTTGTAATTGTTGATCCAGCAGGTGCCGGCCTGCAGCCGGGCGACGACGCGATGGGCGCGGGCCAGATCACGGGTGAACACGCCGGCCGCCAGCCCGTATTCCGTGGCGTTGGCGCGGCGCACCGCCTCGTCCTCGTCGGCGAAGGTCAGCACCGTCATCACCGGGCCGAAGATCTCCTCCCGCACGATCGACATGTCGTCGTGGCAGGCGTCGAAGATCGCCGGCTCGATGAAATAGCCGCCGGCCAGCGACGGGTCGGAGGGGGCGCGGCCGCCGCAGACCAGGCGGGCGCCGGCCTTCACCCCGGCTTCGACATAGCCCAGCACCTTGGCCCGATGCTCGGCCGAGATCAGGGCGCCGACCTGGGTCGCCGGATTCATCGGATCGCCGATCCGCATCCGCTCGGTGCGGGCCGCCAACGCGTCCATGAAGCGATTGTGCAGCGACGTCTCGACGAACACCCTTGTGCCGTTCGAGCAGATCTCGCCCTGGGTGTAGAAGTTCGCCATCATCGCCGCCTTCACCGCGTTCTCGACATCGGCGTCGGCGAAGATGATCAGCGGCGACTTGCCGCCCAGCTCCATGGTCACGTGCTTCATCGCGCCGGCGGCGGCCGCCGCGACCTTGCGGCCGGTCGGCACCGACCCGGTCAGCGACACCTTGGCGACGTCGGGGTGCGTGACCAGGGCCTGGCCGACATCGCCCTTGCCCTGGACCACGTTGAAGACGCCGGGCGGCAGGCCGGCCTCGGCGAAGATTCCGGCCAGCGCCACCGCGGTCATCGGCGTCAGCTCGGACGGCTTGAACACCATGGTGTTGCCGCAGGCCAGCGCCGGGCCGGACTTCCAGCAGGCGATCTGCAGCGGGTAGTTCCAGGCCCCGATGCCGGCGACGACGCCGAGCGGCTCGCGCCGCGTATAGGCGAAGGCGCGGCCGAAATCGTGATGCGTGCCGTGCAGCGACGGCGCCAGCCCGGCGAAGTACTCGATCGCGTCGGCGCCGGAATCGATGTCCACCGCCAGCGCCTCGGCGATCGGCTTGCCGGTGTCCTCGACCTCCATCCGCGCCAGCCGGTCGCGGTTGGCGCGCAAGAGGCGCACCGCCTCGCGCAGGATGCGGCCGCGCTGGGTGCCGGTCATACCGGCCCAGCCGTCGAAGGCGGCCTTTGCGGCAGCCACGGCGCGGTCGACATCGGCGGGGGAGGCGGCGGCGACCCGGCCGATCGCCTGCCCGGTCGCCGGGTTGATGGTGTCGAACGGCGTGCCGCCGCCCGCGACCGCCTGTCCGCCGATATGCAGCCCGATCTCGACCATGGCGTTCTCCTGTTTCAGCGCTGCGCCGTCTGCCAGTCGGGCGCTTCGTAGACCGGGGCGTTGGAGGGCGGCAATGGTTCGCGGCCCAGGATGATGTCGGCCGCCTTCTCGCCGATCATGATGGTCGGCGCATTCAGGTTGCCGCTGACGACCGAGGGCATGATCGAGGCGTCGACCACGCGCAGCCCCTCCAGACCGCGCACCCGGGTCTCGGGGTCGACCACCGCCATCTCGTCGACGCCCATCTTGCAGGTGCAGGAGGGGTGATAGGCACTGTCCGCCTTGGCCCGGATGAAGGCGTCGATCTCGTCATCGGTGCGCACCGAGGCGCCGGGCGCGATCTCCGGCCCGCGATACGGATCGAAGGCGCTCTGGGCGAAGATCTCGCGGGTCAGCCTGACGCAGGCGCGCATGTCGGCGCGGTCCTCCTCGGTGGTCAGGTAGTTCGGCTGCAGGATCGGCTTGGCCCGCGGGTCGGCCGAGCGCAGCTCGACCCAGCCCCGCGAGGTGGCGCGCATGGTGCCGGCATGGGCCTGGAAGGCGTGCCGGTCGCCCGGCTGGCGGCCGTGGTCGTTCACCACCGACGGCAGGAAATGATACTGGATGTCCGGGTGCCGGACGCCGGCGCGCGAGCGGATGAAGCCGCCGGCCTCGAGATGGGCCGAGGTGCAGAGGCCGCTGCGGAACATGAACCACTCCACCCCGACCTTCGCCTTGAACAGCGGATTCTCGACGCTGTAGAGGGTGATCGGCTTCTTGCACTCGTACTGGATGTACAGCTCCAGATGGTCCTGGAGATTGCGGCCGACACCGGGCAGGTCGTGCACCACGGCGATGCCGTGCCGGCGCAGCTGGTCGGCCGGGCCGACGCCGGACAGCATCAGCAGCTGCGGCGAGTTGATGGCGCCGCCGCACAGGATCACCTCGCGCGCGGCACGGGCGGTGCGCACCTGCCCGGCCTGGGCGTATTCGACGCCGACGGCGCGGCGGCCCTCGAACAGGATCCGGGTGCTCAGCGCCCCGGTCTCGATGGTCAGGTCGGGCCGCGACCGGATCGGCTTCAGATAGGCCTTGGCGGCCGACCAGCGTTCGCCCTGATGGATCGTCATGTCCATCTTGCCGAAGCCTTCCTGCTGGTAGCCGTTCATGTCCGCGGTGAACGGATACCCGGCCTGCTGCCCGGCCTGGACGAAGGCGTCGAACAGCGGGTTCGGCTGGCTGCCGGTCGAGACCCTGAGCGGCCCGTCGGAGCCGCGATAGTCGTCGCCGCCCTTGGCCCGGGTCTCGGCCCGGCGGAAATAGGGCAGCACCTCGGCATAGGACCAGCCGGCGGCGCCTTCCTCCGCCCAGCGGTCGTAGTCATAGGCATGGCCGCGGACATAGACCATGGCATTGAGCGAGGAGGAGCCGCCGAGCACCCGGCCGCGCGGCCAGTACATGCGGCGGTTGTCCATTGCCGGCTGCGGCTCGGTCTCGTAGTACCAGTTGTACTTGTCGTCGCCGAGATTGTAGGTCAGCGCCGCCGGCATGTGGATCTTCCAGGTCCGGTCCTCGGGCCCGGCCTCCAGCACCAGCACGCGGCGGCCGGGCTCGGCCGACAGCCGGTTGGCGAGGACGCAGCCGGCCGAGCCGGCGCCGACGATCACGTAGTCGAATTCTGTCGTCATGGCTTCCACTCCTGCGGCTGCGGCCGCATGCTAGCGGGGCGGGGCCGGGCGATGAGGCCGGTTTGCGTCACGCCATGCCGGAAATCGGCCAGCGGCGACGCCGAAGCCGTCGTTAGACTCGCGCGGAGGCGCTTTGCCGCTGGTCCTGCGGCTTGGCCGACCCCGTAACGAATGAAAATTGTAAGACAGGCGGGCAAACAGGAGAGTTGCATCATGATGTCGTGGCGTTTGAGCGGGCTGGTGCTGGGCCTGGCCCTGGCCGCCGGGACGGCCCAGGCGGCCGATCCGGCGAGCTGCCGGAAGGTGCGGTTCTCCGATGTCGGCTGGACCGACATCACCGCGACCACCGGGGTGGCCTCGACCGTCCTGAAGGGGCTGGGCTACGAGCCCTCGGCCGAGGTGCTGTCGGTCCCGGTCACCTACGTCTCGCTGAAGAACAAGAACATCGACATCTTCCTCGGCAACTGGATGCCGACCCAGGCGGCGGATATCCAGCCTTATCTCGACGACAAGTCGGTCGAGAACGTGCGCGTCAACCTCGAGGGAGCGAAATACACCCTGGCCGTGCCGGACTACGTCTTCGAGGGTGGGGTGAAGGATTTTGCCGATCTGGCGAAGAGCGGCGACAAGTTCGACAAGAAGATCTACGGCATCGAACCCGGCAACGACGGCAACCGGCAGATCCAGTCGATGATCGACAAGGATGCCTTCGGTCTGAAGGACTGGCAGCTGGTCGAATCGAGCGAGCAGGGCATGCTGTCCCAGGTGGACCGGGCAATCCGGCGCAAGGAATGGATCGTGTTCCTCGGCTGGGCGCCGCACCCCATGAACAAGAACTTTACGCTGCAGTACCTGTCGGGCGGCGACGACTTCTTCGGACCGAACTACGGCGGCGCCACGGTGCTGACCAACGTCCGCGCCGGCTATCGGACGGACTGCCCGAATGTCGGCAAGCTGCTGGACAACCTGGTCTTCTCGCTCGAGATCGAGAACGCCGTGATGGCCGGCATCCTCGACGAGGGCAAGACCGGCGACCAGGCGGCCGCCGCCTATCTCAAGGCCAACCCGGATGTGCTGACCCCCTGGCTGGCCGGTGTGACCACCTTCGACGGCAAGGACGGCCTCGCTGCGGTCAAGGCGTCGCTCGGTCTCTAAGTTCACCTGACGGACGCGCCGCCGCCCCGGCGGCGCGTCGTCCAAACGTCCGGAACAAGAAGGACGCCGCATGGACGAGCTGAGCGCGCTGCTGTCCCAGAAGATCCCGCTCGGGCTGTGGATCAAGCACCTGACGGATTTCCTGACCGACAATTTCGCCAGCGTCTTCGACGCCATCTCGATCGGCCTGGGCACCGCGATCGAATGGCTGATCGACGTGTTCCTGTGGCCGCCGCCGCTGGTCTTCATCGCCCTCGTCGCCGTCCTCGCCTATGTGCTGCACCGGCGCTGGCAACTGGTCGTGATGGTCGTGATCGGCCTGCTGCTGATCCTCAATCTCGGCTACTGGACCGAGACCATGCAGACCCTGGCGCTCGTGATCAGCGCCACTTTCCTGTCGCTGATGATCGGCATCCCGATCGGCATCCTCTGCGCCCACCGGCCGCTGGTCTATGCCGTGATCCGGCCGATCCTCGACCTGATGCAGACGCTGCCGACCTTCGTCTACCTGATCCCGACCCTGATCCTGTTCGGCCTCGGCGTGGCGCCGGGCCTGATCTCGACCGTGGTCTTCGCCGTGGCCGCGCCGATCCGCCTGACCTATCTCGGCATCCACGGCGTGCCCAGCCCGCTGCTCGAGGCCGGCGAGGCCTTCGGCGCCACCAGGCGGCAGCTGCTGTTCAAGGTCGAGCTGCCGCACGCCCTGCCGACGATCATGGCCGGGCTGACCCAATGCATCATGCTGTCGCTGTCGATGGTGGTGATCGCCGCGCTGGTCGGGGCCGACGGCCTGGGCAAGCCGGTGGTGCGCGCCCTCAACTCGGTGAACGTCCCGATGGGCTTCGAAGCCGGCCTGTGCATCGTCATCCTGGCCGTGATCCTCGACCGTCTGGTGAAAAGCGAACGGCCCGTCGGAGGGGCGCACTGATGTCCGATACGCGTCCCGCCGTCCATTTCAACGCCGTCGACGTGATCTTCGGGCCGACGCCGAAGCGGGCGCTGGCCCTGCTCGATCAAGGCCGTACACGGGCCGAGATCCAGGCCGAGACCGGTGACACCCTGGCGGTCGCGGGCGCCGAGCTCTCCGTCCCGCCGGGCGAGCTGTGCGTGCTGATGGGCCTGTCCGGCTCCGGCAAGTCGTCGCTGCTGCGCTGCGTCAACGGCCTCAACAAGGTCACGCGTGGCCGCATGATCGTGCGCTGTGACGGGCAGGAGGTCGACGTCGCCAGCTGTGACGAGACCACCCTGCGCAGGCTGCGGGCCGACTGGGTGTCGATGGTGTTCCAGCAATTCGCGCTGATGCCCTGGCGCACCATCCGGGACAATGTCGGCCTCGGGCTCGAGCTGCGCGGCATGCCGAAGGCCGAGCGCGACCGGGTGGTGAACGAGAAGCTGGCGCTGGTCCATCTCGACAAATGGGCCGGCAAGTACCCGCGCGAGCTGTCGGGCGGCATGCAGCAGCGTGTCGGCCTGGCCCGCGCCTTCGCCACCGATGCCGACATCCTCTTGATGGACGAGCCGTTCTCGGCGCTCGACCCCTTGATCCGCACCCATCTGCAGGACGAGCTCTTGGAGCTGCAGCGCCGGCTGAAGAAGACCATCATCTTCGTCAGCCACGACCTCGACGAGGCGCTGAAGATCGGCAACCGGATCGTGATCATGGAATCCGGCCGCATCGTCCAGGTCGGCACGCCGGAGGAGATCGTCACCAGGCCGGCCGACGACTACGTCGCCAATTTCGTCGCCCATGTGAACCCGCTCAACGTGCTGCGGGCCGAGGCGCTGATGACGCCGCTCGACCTGCTGCCGCGCGACGGCAATTCGATCCTGGTCGACAAGGCGAAGACCTGCCGCTGCCGGATCGACGATCTCGGCCGGCCGATCGAGGTGCTGCAGGACGACCGGCCGCTGGAGATCGCCGACGGCATCATCAACGGCGTTGTGCCGGGGCAGATCGCGACCATGCCGGTTCATGCCTCGATGCGCCGTTTCATCGCCGCGCATGAAGCGACGCGGCAGCCGATCCTCGTGCTCGACGATGACGGCCGGCTGATCGGCAAGGTCGGGGAAAGCGAGCTTGTGGCTCGGCTGTTGCGAGGAAAAGAGGCTTAGAAACAATGAATTAAGTAACGAAATTGTCGTATTAGTTTAATTTTCCTGTCTCTGGCGTTGATCTATCCAGGCTCATGGCGGCAAAACACGGCAATAAATGGATTGTCTCCCCCGGCGGCTTTCGATATACATAAAGAGCGCATCCAATGGCCGCCAGGTCACACTAAAAATTGCCATGTCTCAGGCAATTGCGACGTGCGCGACCCTAGGGACTAGGGGGCGGGGAGTCAGACAAAAATTCAATGTGGGGTGTTTCGCCGGTTGCGGCGGCGGGACATGTTCTGCTCCTTTGTTTCGGTTTTCTGGGGGTACAGGAATATGCAGTCCGACAGCTTCGTCGATACTGCCGCTGTAGATATTTCCGCAGAGACGCCGATCCGGACGGCACGGGTCGGCATGGCGGCTAAGCGGTTGATGGATATCGTATTATCGGTCGTCTTCCTGGTTTTGTTTTCGCCGTTGTTTCTGGTCTGCGCGGCCATGATCCGGCGTTCCGGCCGGGGAATTTTCTATAGTGACCGCCGGGTGGGGCGCGACGGCAAGATTTTCTACTGCCACAAATTCAGGACGATGGTTCCCAACGCAAACAAGCTGTTGGCGGATCTTCTTCAGAAAGACCCTGAACTGCGACGGGAATGGGAATCCGGCTTCAAGCTGAAGCGGGACCCGCGCGTGACCGCGATCGGCCGCTTCCTGCGCAAGACCAGCCTCGACGAGCTGCCGCAGCTGTTCAACGTGCTCAAGGGCGATATGAGCCTGGTCGGACCGCGGCCGATGTTCGAGGAGGAGCAGGAGCGCTGGGGGGCGGCGATCCATTACTATTACAGCACCCGGCCCGGCATGACCGGCGTCTGGCAGATCTCCGGCCGCAGCGACATCGGCTACGAGACCAGGATCCGCCTCAATGTCGAATATGTGCGGAACTGGACCCTCCGGCGGGACATCGTGATCCTGCTCAAGACCCCGAAGGTCTTCCTGCCCCGCGCCGGCGCCTACTAGCCGATCCGAGCCCGGCCGGCGGCAGCCCCGCCCGGCGAACGACCGATACGGCCCCCGGAAGGGGGCCGTGCCCGTTCCGGCTCGCGGCCGCTTCCGACTCGCCGCGCCCGGAGCTATAGGAGGGCGCGAACCGATGCGGAGGATGCCGGCCCGTGCCCAAAGTGTTTCGTCTGTTCCTGCTGCTGGTCCTGGTGGCCACCCTGCCCGGGCATGCGGCCCGGGCCCAGGCCGGGGCTGCGGCGACCCGCAGCGGCCTGCCGGCCGGCGACATCGCCTACATCGTGTTCGACGCGCAGAGCGGCCAGCTGATCGACAGCGCCCAGCCGACGCGGCCGATGATACCGGCCTCGACCATGAAGGTGGCGAGCATGCTGGCGGCGATCGAGATCCTCGGCGCCGATCACCGCTTCACCACCGTCGTCGCTGCCGACGGCTCCGTTGCGGGCGGCGTGCTGAACGGCGACCTGGCCCTGATCGGCGGCGGCGATCCCACCCTCGACATCAATGACCTCGCCGACCTGGTCGGTCAGGTCCGGCAGGCCGGCATCACCAGGGTGACCGGCCGCTTCGTCGTCGACGACACGGTGCTGCAGACCCTGCCGTTCCTCGACCCGCTGCAGCCCCTGGCCGCCTCCTACAACCCCGGGCTCTCGGGCCTGGCCGTCAACTTCAACGCCCTGCGTGTGAGCTGGCAGACGCGGCAGGGGCGCATGGACGCCCGGGCCGACGCGGTGGCGGACGGGCGCAACGTCACGCTGCCCTGGGTCGATGTCAGCGAGGGTGCGGCCACGCCCTATCGTCCGGTCGAGGGCCATGAAGGCTGGATCCTGTCGGCGCGCCTGCCGGACAAGGGCTCCGACCTGCTGCCGATCCGCTATCCGGCGGCCGCCGCGGCCGAGATCTTCCGGTCCTTCGCGCGCGATGCCGGCATCGCCCTGCCGGCCCCGGCGATCGGGTCGCGCACGGCGGAGGGGACGATCATCGCCCGGCATGACAGCGAGACGCTGCCGGCGATCGTCACCCGCGTCCTGAAATACAGCAACAACCTGTCGGCCGAGATGATCGGCATGATGGCGGCGCGGCAGGCCCTGGGCCGCAGCAGCATCGCCCAGGGGGAGGCGGGCCGCACGCTGGCCGCCTGGTGGGCGCAGAAGCTGCCGCAGGTCGACTGGAGCGGGCTGTCGATTCCTGGGGCATCCGGCCTCAGCACCGCCGCCCGGATCTCGCCGGTGCAGATGGCGGCCGTGCTGATCGAGGGCAACCGCGTCGGCCTGCCGGCGCTGATGCCGGAGCGGCCGGACGGAGGGGCCGAGGCCGGCAACGGCGAGCCGCCGCCGCTCCCGGCCGGCCGGTTGCGGGCGAAGACCGGTACCATGGGCTATGTCCGTGGCCTGGCCGGCTATCTGTCGGCCAACAGCGGCCGGCAGCTCGGCTTCGCCATCTTCATCGTCGACGAGGCGCAGCGCGCCGCGGCCGACGCGGCGACCGACCCTTATGTCCTCACCGTGTCGCAGCCGGCCCGGCGCTGGCTCGGCCGGGCGCGGGCGGCCGAGCGCGATCTGCTGCGGCAGTGGGCGGCCGCCTACTGACGGCTACAGCAGGTCGCGCAGCCGGTACCAGGCCATCGCCAGGACCAGGGCCGGCATGCGCAGCAGCCGGCCGCCCGGGAAGGGCTGGTGCGGGATCCGGGCGAAGACGTCGAAGCGGTCGGCCTGGCCGCGGATCGCTTCGGCCATCACCCGGCCGGCCATGCCGGTCAGCAGCACGCCGTGGCCGGAGAAGCCCTGGGCGAAGAAGATGTGCGGCGCCACCCGGCCGAAATGCGGCGTGCGGTTCAGGGTGATGCCGACATGGCCGCCCCAGCAGAACTCGACCTTCTTCCCGGCCAGGCGGGGCAGGGTGCGGACCATGGTCCGCCGCATGGTCTCGGCCAGGCGCCGCGGCTCGTAGCCGGAATAGCTGACGCCGCCGCCGAACAGCATCCGGGTGTCGTGCCCCAGCCGGTAGTAGTTCAGCACGAAGTTGATGTCGGCGACGGCGAAGCCCGACGGGATGGCCTGCTGCGCCAGCGCCTCGCCCAAGGGCTCGGTGGCGATGATGTAGGTGCCGACCGGCATCACCCGCGACCGGATCGTGCGGTCGACATCGGCCGACAGCGCCGGCAGATAGGCATTGCCGCAGAGCGCCACGAAATCGGCGGTGATCCGCCCCTTCGGCGTCTCCGCCACCGCCGGCGTTCCCTGGTCCAGCCGTGTGACCGGCGTGTCCTCGAAGATGCGCACGCCGAGCGACCGCGCGGCCTCGGCCAGGCCGAGCGCATAGTTCAGCGGGTGCAGCTGGCCGCTGCCGCTGTCGAGCAGCCCGCCGACATAGCCGGGGGCATCGACCAGCGTCCGGACCTCGGCCCGCGTCAGCATCCGGCCCTGGTGGTAGCCGAGCCCCTCCCACTCGGCCAGATGGGCCTCCAGCTCTTCCATGTGCCGCCGCTTCAGCGCGCCCAGCACATAACCCCAGCGCAGGTCGCAGTCGATGCCGTGGCGCTCGACGCGCTGCCGCAGGATCGCCTTGGCCTCCTCCGACATGTCCCACAGCTTGCGGGCATCGTCGCGGCCGACCCAGCGGGCGATGGTGCCGATCTCCTTGTTGAAGCCGGTGACCGCCTGGCCGCCGTTGCGGCCGGAAGCGCCCCAGCCGACCCGCCGGGCTTCGACCAGCACGACGTCGAGGCCGCGTTCCCTCAGCTCGATCGCGGTGCTGAGGCCGGTGTAGCCGCCGCCGACCACCAGCACATGGCAGCGGAGGTCCCCATCCAAAGACGGGAAGCGGAGATCGCGGTTGGCGGTGGCGGCGTACCAGGAGCGGACATGGCCCCCCGGGTGGGCTCGTTGCATGACACGGTTTTGCTGGCCTCGGATGGCGCCTTCAATAGCCTGCGCCGGGCCGGGGCGGCCAGCCGGCCAGACGCCCGGTCCGTCATGTCCTCCCCGCATGACCGCAGCCCAGGGCTGCCCGGATGGCTGTTCGCTTGTCCCAGCCGGACCGAAGGGTGAAAATAGGACCATAAGCCGTGACCCCGGAGTGGCCCTTGCCGGTGCGCATGCAGATACGCGAGGTGGTGGAGGCGACGGTCCTGACCTTCGTGCTGGCGGTGCTCGGCATCGCCACGCGGGGGCTGGAACCGCTCGCCCTGTTCTGGCCGGCGAACGGCGCCCTGATCGCCTGGTTCGTGCGCCGCCCCACCCGCCGGCATCCGCTCTGCTGGGCCGGTGTGGCCGTCGCCTTCATCGCTGCCGATCTGTGCTACGGGCGCAGCCTCTCGCTGGCCGCGGTCCTGCTGTTGTCCAACCTCGCCGAGATCGCCGCCGGGCTGCTCCTGCTGGCGCCGCTGGGGCCGGAGGACCGGGAGCTCGACCATCCCTCCGCGGTGCTGCGCGTGGGCGGCGCATGCATCATCTCGGCCCTGGCCGGCGGCATCGTCTCGGCGCTCGGCTTCGCCCTGCTCGGCGACATGGCAATCCTGCTGAACACCGGAACCTGGTGGATGTCGGAGATCGCGGCCCTGGCGGCGGTGCTTCCGCTGGCGCTGACCCTGCCGTCGCGGCCATGGCCGTCCGGCTGGCTCTCCCGTGCCGTCCGCCTGGATCTGCCGGAGCTGGCGGGGCCTCTGGCGCTGCTGGTCCTGATGGCGGCTCTGGGCGTGGCCACCGGCGGGATCGGGACCACCGGATACCTGCTGCTGCCCCTGATCTGGTCGGCGATGCGGGCCGGCATCTTCGCCACCACGGTGCTGGCCGCGCTGGCCGGGCTGTGGATCTTCGCGGCCCTCGGCCTCGGCCTCGACCGGCTGCCGTCGCAGACCCTGGCCGAGGATCCGCTGCGGATCCTGCTGTCCGTCCGCCTGTCCGTCGCGCTGATCTCCCTGGCCGCCGTCCTGGTCGCCAGCATCATGGCGACGCGCCGGCGGATCGAGCTGCGGCTGGCCGAGAGCGAGAATCGCCTGGCCCTGGCCTTCGAGGGCACCCATGACGGCATCTGGGATCTGGAGGTGCCGTCCCGCCAGCTCTCCATCCTCGACGCCATCTCGCTCACCGCCCGCAGCGGGGAGGCGCGGAGCCGGCCGCTCGACGACTGGCTGCGTCGGGTCCATCCGGAGGACCGCGAGCGTGCGACGGTGGCGCTGGAGGAGCATCTGGCCGGCCGATCCCCGGGCTGCGTCGTCGAATATCGCTGGCCGGCGCCGGATGGCCGCTGGATCTGGCTGCTGGCACGGGGGCGGGCGGTCGAGCACGACGCCGCAGGCCGGCCGCTGCGCGTCGTCGGTTCCTTCATGGACGTCTCCGCCCGCAAGGCGCTGGAGCAGAAGATCGAATACATGGCCAACCACGACGCGTTGACCGGGCTGGCGAACCGGCATGCGCTGGACGCGGCGCTGCGCGACCGGATCGCGGCCTATCGCGGCCGATCGGCCGGCGCCGTGCTGATGGTGATCGATCTCGACGGCTTCAAGGCGGTCAATGACGGACACGGCCATCTGGCCGGCGACGCCGTGCTGCGCGCACTGGCGCAGCGCCTGCAGGAGATCCTGCCGGAGGAGATTGTGGCGGCGCGGATCGGCGGCGACGAGTTCGCCCTGATCGGCGGCGAGCTGGGCGACCGAGAGGTCGAAGCCCTCGCCGGCCGGATCGAATCGGCCCTGGCCGCCCCGATTCCCGTCGGGGCCGGGGCGGTCTCGGTCGGCGCCAGCATCGGCTGGGCCTTCCTGCCCGCCGATGCCGAGGACGAGCACGGGCTGTCGGCCGTGGCCGACAGCCGGCTCTATGCGGCGAAGCAGCGGCTCCGGCGCGGTGCGGCGACGGAGCCGCCGTCGCGCGCCTCGGCTTAGCCCCCTCGGCTCAGCCTGATGGGCTAGGCGGCACGGCGCCAGGCCGGGAAGGGGTCGGGCAGGTCGGCCCAGCCCGCCGGGTCGAAGTCCGCGGCAGTGCGGGGGGCGACCAGGCAGGCGTCCAGGTCGCGCCGGATCGCCGCCTGGTCCATGCCGATGCCGATGAACACCAGCTCCTGCCGCCGATCGCCGAACACCGGGTCCCAGCGGGCTTCGATCATCCGGCGCATCTCCGGATCCTGTGGCCAGCGGTCCCGCGGGACGGCCGCCCACCAGAAGCCGATCGCCTCGTGCCGCAGGAAGGCGCCGGCCTGGCTCATCTCGCCGACCCAGCCGGGCCGCGTCGCCAGCCAGAAATGGCCCTTGGAGCGGATCACGCCGGGCCAGGTCTGCTGGAAGGCGGCATGCAGCCGGGCCGGATGGAAGGGGCGGCGGGCCCGGTAGACGAAGCTCTCGACGCCGTATTCCAGCGTCTCCGGCCTGTGCTCGGCGAACTGGTACAGCTCCTTGAACCAGAGCGGGTGCTCGCGGGCCCGGTCGAAGTCGAAGCGGCCGGTGCCGAGGATCGACTCCAGGGCGACGGCGCCGAAATTCGCCTCGACGATCGCCGCCTCCGGGTTCAGCCCGGCGATGATGCGGCGGACCATCTGCCGCTGCTCCGGCGTCGCCGTGTCGATCTTGTTGACCACCACCACGTCGGCGAACTCGATCTGGTCGACCAGCAGGTCGACCAGGGTGCGGCCATCCTGGTCGCCGGCGGTCTCGCCCCGGTCGCGCAGGAAGTCGGTCGAGCCGAAATCGGCCAGCAGGTTGGCGGCGTCGACCACCGTCACCATGGTGTCGATGCGGGCGACGTCGCCCAGCGAGGCGCCGTCCTCGTCCCGGAAGTCGAAGGTCGCGGCCACGGGCAGCGGCTCGGAGATGCCGGTCGATTCGATCACCAGGCAGTCGAAGCGGCCCTGCTCGGCCAGGCGCCGGACCTCGCGCAGCAGGTCGTCGCGCAGGGTGCAGCAGATGCAGCCGTTGGTCATCTCCACCAGGGTCTCGCTGGTCCGGCTGAAATCGGCATCGCCGCTGCGGACCAATTCGGCGTCGATGTTCACCTCGCTCATGTCGTTGACGATGACCGCGACCCGAAGGCCCTCGCGGTTGCGCAGGATGTGGTTGAGCAGCGTCGTCTTGCCGGCGCCGAGGAAGCCGGACAGGACGGTGACGGGGAGGCGGGCGTCCGGCCGCATGGTCACGACACCCACCGGCGCGGGGCGGGGCCGGCCGCGGCCTCGTCCAGGCGCAGCCCCAGCGCCAGCGATCCCAGCAGCTCGGCGCAGCGTGACGTGCCGTGGACAGCGACCAGCCGCGGCATGGCCTCGGTCAGCAGCGCCGAGGACAGGGCGGCCGCGGACAGCCCGACGGCTTCCAGCTCGGCCATCAGGCGGCGGATCTCGCCGGTCGCGCGGGTGAATCCGGCCGGGGTGTGGATGCCGGGGGCGATCTGTTCGAGGGTCTGGTGCGGCTGGTCTGGCATGGCTTCCGTCCGATTATTTTAATGTTATATCATAACAATCCGGACGCAAGCCCCTGTCGCGAGGCCTGCGGTCGCACGTGTCGGAGGGGCCGGCTCCGGTCAGCCGGCGGCGCGCGGCCGGCAGCCCTCGGGCTTGAGCACCCGGATGGTGGAAGCAGGATGCCGGGCCAGCGCCGCCGCCGGCCTGACCGGCCGGGGGGCGAAGCTGCCGCCGCAGTTCGGGCAGCGGCCGCCCAGCACCGTCTCGGCGCAGCTCGCGCAGAAGGTGCATTCGAAGCTGCAGATTAGCGCGTCTTGCGACTCGGGCGGCAAATCCTTGTCGCAGCATTCGCAGTTCGGGCGCAGCCCAAGCATTCGATCCTCCTCGACGCGGATTGCCCCGCCTGGGGCGGCAGGGCGCGGGCGGTTGGCTCACCGCCAGAATCATACAAATCCTTAATGTGCCGACAATCGCTGCAAAAGGGGCGCCTGCTATGTCAGTATCCATCGACCAGACTGGAGATCTCGATGCGCGTCAGCCGAATTGACAACCCCGAAAAGCGAATGCTCGGTTGGCTCGTGCGGTATTCGGTCGCGGGGCGGCACACGCGCAAGTTCTTCTCCGACCTGGTCCACGGGTCGTCGGCCAAGGCGAAGGCCGCCGCCGAGGCATTCGCGCTGGAGCATCTCGACGAGCATCACGAGATCCGGTCGCTGCGGACGCGGCTGCTGCCGCGCAGGAACACGCCGCACGGCGTGCCGGGCGTCTCGCGCTATGTCCGTCCCGGCGGGACCTCCGCCTTCTGGACGGCCTACTGGACGCAGGACGGCGTGCGCCGGCAGAAGAAGTATTCCATCGCCCTGCTCGGCGAGCGCGAGGCGCGGGAGCTGGCCTTCGCGACCCGCGCCGAGATGACCGCAGGCAATCAGGAGCGGCTGACCGAGCTGCTCGAGGTCCATGCACCCGACCGCAAGGCCGCGGCCCAGCGGCCGAACCACCCGGAACCCGCGGCCGCGGTCCGGCCGCTGGAGGTGCCGGCCCGGCATTCCCCCAGGCCGGCGACCGTCGCGGCCGGCCCGGAGGAGCGCCGGAAACGGGCCTAGCCCACGTCAGACCTTGCTCAGGTACCAGTCGTATTCGAGCTGGCTGATCTGGGAGAAGAACTTGTCCCGCTCGGCCCATTTCAGGGCCAGGTAGACGTCGAGGAACCGGCGGCCGAAATACTCGTTGAAGAAGGCCGAGCCGTCGAGCTGCTCCAGCGCCACGATCCAGGACGAGGTCAGGGTCGGCTCGATCTTGTCATAGGCGCTGCCCTGGATCGGCGGGCCCGGATCGATCTGCCGCCTGATGCCGTAATGCGCCCCGGCCAGCACCGCCGCGACCACCAGATAGGGGTTGCTGTCGGCGCCGGCGACGCGGTGCTCGACCCGGCGGTCCTCCGGCTTGCCCGGCGGAATGCGCAGCGACACGCTGCGGTTGTTGGCGGCCCAGGTCGGCGCGTGCGGCACGTAGGAGTTCGGCTGGAACCGGCGGAAGGCGTTCTGGTTCTGGGCGAACACCGCCATGCCCTCGGCCATGGTGGCGCCGAGGCCGCCGATGGCGTGGCGCAGCATCGGGGTGCCGTGCGGGTCCTCCGCGGCGAACAGGCTCGCGCCGGCGGCGTCCAAGAGGCTCATATGGATGTGGAAGCCGCTGCCCGCCTGGTCCGGATAAGGCTTGGCCATGAAGGTGGCCTCGACCCCGTGCTTGGCCGCGACCGACCGGACCACGCGCTTGAACAGCACGGCGTCGTCGCAGGCCTCGAGCGGGTCGTCGACATGGCGCAGATTGATCTCGTACTGCCCCGGGGCGTATTCCGAGACCAGGCTGTCGACCGGGATGCCCTGCGCCACGCAGGTGTCGTAGATCTCGTGCAGCAGGTCGTTGAAATCATACAGCTCGTCGATGCCGTAGACCTGGGTGGTGTCCTGGCGCTTGCCGCTGATCGGCGACACCGGCGGCCGCGGCCGCCCGTCCTCGCCGCGCTTGCGGTCGACCAGGTAGAATTCGAGCTCCACCGCCACCACCGGGTGCAGCCCGTCGTCCCGCAGCCGGCGGACGATGTTGGCCAGGACGGTGCGCGGATCGGCGAAGAAGGGCGAGCCGTCGAGGTCCCGCATCGCCAGCAGCACCTGGCCGGTCGGGCGCGACAGCCACGGCACCGGGTCGAGGGTGTGGGGGACGGGGAGGCAGTCGCGGTCCGCGTCGCCGTCGGCAAAGCCGAGGCCGGTCTCTTCGACCGTTTCGCCGGTGATGTCGGTGGCGAAGAGGGAGCCGGGGAAGGTCAGGCCGTCGCGGAAGATCTTGTCCAGCGTGCCGATCGGGACCTTCTTGCCGCGCAGGACGCCGCACATGTCGCAGACCAGGGCGTCGATGTGCGTGATGTCAGGAAATTGCGCGCGGAAATTCCTTACGATGTCGTTCGATGTGCGTTCATGCATTTGGTCACGCAATTGTTGCCACGAAGCTCTCATCCTCGCAGCCGGCCGTTACGTGTCAAGCCGGGCCGAGTCGGAGCGGCCATGCGGACACCGGTTTGTCCTTCCCACCCCCCCGGGGGGCTCGGCTATGGTGACCCGGCTGAAACGAGAAGCGGGGTCCGCCTAAAGGGGCTGGCCATGATTTTATGCAAAAACTGGAAGACTTCATTCACGACCATGGCGTGACCGAAGTCGAGTGCCTGGTCCCGGACATCAACGGGATCGCCCGGGGCAAGATCCTGCCCGACGACAAGTTCATCAAGGGCCTGAAGACCCGCGGGATGCGGATCCCGGAATCGATCTTCATGCAGACGGTGACCGGGGACTACCCCGACGACGACGTCACCAACGCGGCCGATATCGACATCTACATGGTGCCCGACCCGGAGACGATCCGGATGGTGCCGTGGTATGAGGAGCCGACGGCGCAGGTGATCTGCGACGCGGAATATGTCGACGGCAGCCCCTGCGAGCTGTCCTGCCGCCATGTGCTGCGGCGGGTGCTGAAGCTGTACGAGGCGAAGGGCTGGAAGCCGCTGGTGGCGCCCGAGCTCGAATTCTACCTGGTGAAGAAGAACATCGACCCGGACTACCCGCTGGAGCCGCCGATCGGCCGGTCCGGCCGGCCGGAGACCGGGCGCCAGTCCTACGGCATCGACGCGGTCAACGAATTCGATCCGATCTTCGAGGAGATCTACGATCATTGCGAGGCGATGGGCCTCGACGTCGATACCCTGGCGCATGAGGCGGGTGCCGCCCAGATCGAGATCAACTTCAACCACGGCGACCCGCTCGAGCTCGCCGACCAGGTGCTGATCTTCAAGCGCACGGTGCGCGAGACGGCGATGCGCCACGACGTCTACGCCACCTTCATGGCCAAGCCGCTGCAGAACGAGCCCGGCAGCGCCATGCATCTGCACCAGAGCGTGAATGACGCCAAGACCGGCCGGAACCTGTTCGCCACCAAGGACGGCGGGAACAGCGACCTGTTCCTGTCCTATATCGCCGGCCTGCAGAAATTCGTGCCGGCGGCGATGCCGCTGTTCGCGCCGAACGTGAACTCCTACCGCCGCCTCGACCCCGAGAGCGACGCGCCGATCAACGTCCATTGGGGCATGGACAACCGCACGGTCGGCTTCCGCGTGCCGATCGACGAGCCGCAGGCCAAGCGGGTCGAGAACCGCGTGGCCGGCGCCGACTGCAACCCCTACCTGATGTTCGCGGCCTCGCTGGCCTGCGGCTATCTCGGCATCGTCAACGAGATGCAGCCGTCGAACCCGGTCGAGGGCTCGGCCAAGCGCCTGGCCTTCACCCTGCCGCGCCATCTCTACGACAGCCTCAACAAGTTCTCCGCCTCGCGCCCGCTGCGCGAGGTGCTGGGCGAGAAGCTGGTCGACGCGGTGTGGTGGGTGAAGAACAAGGAGTACGACGCCTATCACCGCGTCATCAGCTCCTGGGAGCGCGAGAACCTGCTGCTGAACGTCTGAGCCGGCCGATAAGATCGGGAGGTGACCATGGTGGGCAAGTTCGAGCCGCTGGATTCCGGCCAGGTGCCGCGCTTCGCCGGCATCCCGACCTTCATGCGCCTGCCGGTGGCGACACCGGCCGAGGTCGACGTCGCCCTGGTCGGCGTGCCCTTCGACGGCGGCGTGACCAACCGCGCCGGGGCGCGGCACGGCCCGCGCGAGCTGCGCAACCAGTCCAGCCTGATGCGCCGCGTGCACCACGTCACCGGCGTCTCGCCCTACGACCTGGTGCGGGTCGGCGATTGCGGCGATGCCCCGGTCGACCCGGTCAACCTGGCGAAGTCGCTGGAGTCGATCTCCGCCTTCTACGCCGATCTGCGCCGGGCCGGCGCGGTGCCGGTGTCGGCCGGCGGCGACCATCTGGTATCGCTGCCGATCCTGCGCGGCCTGGCCACGGGCCATCCGGTCGGGCTGATCCAGTTCGATGCCCATTCCGACACGTATGACAGCTTCTTCGGCAATCCCTACAACCACGGCACGCCGTTCCGCCGGGCGATCGAGGAGGGGCTGGTCGACCCGAAGCGGATGGTCCAGATCGGGCTGCGCGGCTCGATCTCCGACGCCGGCAATTACGACTTCGCCAAGGCCTGCGGTATCCGCATGGTCTTCATCGAGGAGTTCGACCGCCGCGGCCCCGACGACGTGATGGACGAAGCGCTGGAGATCCTGGGATCCGGGCCCGCCTACGCGACCTTCGACATCGATGCCATCGACCCGTCGATGGCGCCGGGCACCGGCACGCCGGAGATCGGCGGCATCACCACCCGCGAGGCCCAGCGCATGGTGCGCCGCCTGGCCGGGCTGGACCTGATCGGGGCCGATCTGGTCGAGGTCGCGCCGCCCTTCGATCCGTCCGGCCTCACCGCCCTGACCGGGGCGACCCTGATGTTCGAGCTGCTCTGCGCGGCCGCCCCGGGCGTGGCGGCCCGCCGCGGCTCTCTGGCGGGCGCCTGACACCATCCCTGCGGAATGTCCATGGAGGAGACCATGGCCGTCGTCTTCGCCTATATCACCACCCCCTCGGAGGCCGAGGCCGACCGCATCGGCCGGGCGCTGGTCGAGGAGCGACTGGCCGCCTGCGTCAACATCCTGCCTGGCATGCGGTCGATCTACCGCTGGCAGGGCAGGGTGGAGCAGGCGGCCGAGGCGGTGCTGATCGCCAAGACCCGGGCCGACCGCTTCACCGCCCTGTCCGCCCGGGTGCGCGAGCTGCATCCCTATGAGCTGCCCTGCATCACGGCGCTGCGGGTCGAGGCCGGCGACGCCGCCTATCTCGACTGGATCCGGCACGAGTCTCTGCCCCTGTCCAGCCCCGGATGACGTTCGCGGCGGATGACGGCCATGCCCGCGCCGCAGCCGTGCCGGATCGCCTCGCGCCTTGAACCGGGGCCGCGACCGCCAAAGTTCAGATCATGACACTGCCGCTTTCGGTCCTCGACCTCGCGCCGATCGCCTCCGGCTCCCCGTCCGGCCAGGCCGTCCGCAACTCGCTCGATCTCGCCCGGCTGACCGACAGTCTGGGCTTCACCCGCTACTGGGTGGCCGAGCACCACTCGATCCCCGGCGTGGCCTCGACCGCGCCGGAGATCCTGATCGGCCATGTCGCCCAGGTGACGCAGCGGATCCGCGTCGGGTCCGGCGGGGTGATGCTGCCGAACCACGCGCCGCTCAGGGTGGTCGAGGCCTTCAAGATGCTGGAGGCGCTGCATCCGGGCCGGATCGACCTCGGCCTCGGCCGCGCCCCGGGGTCGGACCAGCTGACGGCGCTGGCGATGCGCCGGTCGCGCGACGCCGTCGTGTCCGATGATTTCACCGAGCAATATGCCGAGCTGCGCGCCTTCGCCGACGGCACCTTCCCGGCCGACCATGGCTTCCGGGCGGTCCGCGCGGTGCCGGAGGACGTGCCGCTGCCGCCGGTCTGGATGCTCGGCTCCAGCGACTTCGGCGCCCGCTTCGCCGCCCATATCGGCGTCGGCTTCGCCTTCGCCCATCATTTCAGCCCGCAATACACGATGCCGGCGATGCATCTGTACCGGACCAGCTTCCGCCCCTCCGCGGCGATGCGGGAGCCGCATTCGATCCTGACCGTCTCGGTCTACTGCGCCGAGGACGCGGCGGAGGCGGAGCGGCTGGCGGCGCCGCACCAGCTGTCCTGGGTACGGTTGCGCACCAACCGGCCGGGCGTGCTGCCGAGCCCGGAGGAGGCGTTGTCCTACCCCTACACGCTGGAAGAGAAGCGCGTGGCCGAGAACGCCCGCCGCAACCAGATCGTCGGCACGCCGGAGACGGTGAAGGCCGAGATCGAGCGGCTGGCCGGCGAGACCGTGGCCAGCGAGGTGATGATCACCAGCATGATCCACGACCACGCGGCCCGGCTGCGCTCCTACGAGCTGGTGGCAGGGGCGTTCGGGTTGCCGGCGGGCTGAGCCGCCGCCGGCCGTCAGCCCAGCCGGGCGAACAGCGCGACGAGGTCGGCCTGCCGGTGGGTATCGGTCTTGACGAACACCGACTTCAGCTGGGTCCGGGCCGTCTCGTAGCGGATGGTCAGGCGCTCCGCTGCCTCCGCCAGCGTCACGCCGCTGCCGAGCAGGGCGGCGAGCCGGGCTTCCGCACGGGAGAGGCCGAACAGCGTGGCCAGCCGCCGCTCGGATGACGCCGAGAGTCGGGCCGGGTCGCGGACCACGGCGATGGCCCGGGCGCCGTTGAAGACCAGCAACCGGTCCCGGGCCAGCGGCGAGATGTCGACCACGAGGGGCGGCCGTCCGCTCGGCCGCCGCACCAGGATCGGGCCGGCGGCAGCGCCCGGCGGCCGGGCGCTGCCGTCGAGGCCGGCCTGCAGGCGCCGGTTGTCGTCCGTCGCCATCGCGGTCAGCCGATTCCCGAGGATCATCAGCCCGTCTCCGAGCAGCGCCGTCAGCGCGCCGGTGGTCCGGAGGACGGCACCCTGCGGGCCGAGGATCGCCCCGGCGATGTCCGCGGCCTCCCACCCCTCGATCATGCCGTCCAGCTTGCGGAAACCGAGGCTTTCGGCCAGCCGCACCGCGCGGGCGAAGGACGGCCTGAGCAGGTCGATGGCCGCGAGCTCGGCGGGCGTGAACGGCTCGGCCTCCAGCGCCCGCTCCAGCGTCAGCACCACGGGGCCGAGGGTGGGGCTCGAAAGCAGGACGGACCCCGCCGCCCATTTCAGGCCGAAGGGCCGCAGCAGCTCATTGTAGAACGGGTCGCGGGCGATCTCGTCGGCGGTCAGCAGCTCGGTGTCGCAGACGAAGTTCGTCCAGGTCCGGGCGTTGATGCGCGGAAATCGCGGATTCCTTTGCGGCCAGCCATCGGCGGTGGCGGCCTCGATGATCTCCTCGAATCCGGCGGACGGCGCCCCCAGCCCGGTGGCGGATTGCGCCGTCATGAACAGCGACGCCTCGCTGCCGCCCGCCCGGGCGAAGGCCCCGAGGGCAACCGGCCACAGGTCGGGGTCGAGCGCGGCATCCAGGAACAGCGCTTCGACGTTTCGGAACTGCTCCGGACGGACCGCTCCGATCACCTGGGCCCCGGCCGCATGGCGATCGACCCCCTGGATCGACGGCGTAGCATGATCCATCCCCCCGATGGGCTGCGCATGGCCGATGATGATACATGGGAAACGCGCCGATTTTGACGGACATTTTATCGCTGGTCTCCGGCTTCGCGTCGTATCTGGCGCATCCGCATGGCCTCTTCCCCCGGCGCGGCATCCGCGCTAAAACCCGCCCCCTTTCAGCCCCGTCCGACCGGATCCGGGGCTTTTCGGCGTTGCAGCGGAGGCGGAGATGGCGGTCTGCGGCCTGGATTTCGGCACCTCGAATTCGACCCTCGGCGTCGTCGACGCCGGGGGCGCCCGGCTGCTGCCGCTGGAGGAGACGGCGACGACCTTGCCCAGCGCCATCTGGTTCGACCTGGTCGGCGGCGCGCCGCGCTTCGGCCGCTCGGCCATCGACTCCTATGTCGACAGCCTGGACGGCCGTCTGATGCGCTCGATCAAGTCGGTGCTGGGCACGCCGCTGATCGAGGAGGACACCTGGGTCGGGCGCGAGCGCATCGGCTTCAAGCAGGTCATCGCGATCTTCCTGGCCGAGATGAAGGCGCGGGCCGAGGCCGCCTGCGGCCACGCGCTGGAGCGGGTGGTGCACGGCCGGCCGGTGCATTTCGTCGACGACGACCCGGCCGGCGACAGCAAAGCCCAGGACACGCTGCAGGCGATCGCGCGCGAGGCCGGCTTCGCCGAGGTGTCCTTCGAATACGAGCCGATCGCCGCCGCCCGCACCTACGAGGCCGGGTTGGACCGGGAGGAGGTGGCGCTGATCGTCGACATCGGCGGCGGCACCTCCGACATCTCCATCGTCCGGCTTGGGCCGCAGCGCAAGGCGCTGCCGGACCGCGCCGCCGACATCCTGGCCAATGACGGCATCCGGCTGGGCGGCACCGATGTCGACCGGCTGTTCAGCCTGGCCACGGTGATGCCGGCGCTGGGCATGGGGACGAAGATGAAGCGGCCGGGCGCGGTGGCGCCCAGCCGCTATTTCCACATGCTGGCGACCTGGAGCCGGATCAACGCGCTCTACGCCCCCAAGGTGGTGGCGGAGGTGCGCGACGTGCGCCGGGAATCGCGCGACCCGCAGAAATTCGACCGGCTGCTGCGGGTGCTGGAGGGCAATCTCGGCCACGGCCTGGCGCTGCGGGTCGAGGCGGCGAAGATCGCGCTCGGGGCCAAGGACCCGACCGTGATCGACCTGCGCCTGGTCGAGCCCAAGCTGGGGCTGCGCGCCGGCCGGGCGGTGCTGGACGCGGCGATCCGCGACGCGGTCAGCCGGCTCTCGGCGCTGATCCGGCGCTGCATCCAGGCGGCGGGCCTCACCCCGGATCGGCTGGACGCCGTGTTCCTGACCGGCGGCTCGGCCTTGCTGCCGGCCTTCCGCGCAGCGGCGCTGGCCGAGGCGCCGGCCGCCCGGGTGGTGGAGGGGGACAGCTTCGGTGCGGTCGGGGTCGGCCTGGCGATCGAGGCGCAGCGCCGCTACGGTCCCTGATATCCGGGCTCAAGTCCCGGTCTGCTCCGGCAGCATCCGGTCCAGGGTGCCGTCGCGCCGGACGGCGACATGCCAGACCGCCGCGGCGATGTGCAGCGCGACGAGGACATAGAGCGCCCATTGCCCCACCGCGTGCACGGTGCTGCCGATCCGCCAGATCGCGTCGGTCGCCGGGGTCAGCAGCGGCACGTCGAAGAGGCCGAAATACGGGATGGCGCGGCCGCGGCCGGCGGACATCAGGTAGCCGCTGAGCGGCATCGCCAGCAGGACGAGGTACAGCAGCCAGTGGCTCGCCGTGGCCGCCGCCGATTCCCAGGCCGCCCAACGGGCCGGCGGCGGCGGATGGATCGCCCGCCAGACCAGCCGTGCGGCGGTCAGGGCCAGGATCGTCAGCCCGACCGATTTGTGCAGCATGACAACGGTGCCGCGCGAGGCGTCGCCGTTCGGCAGGCTCTCCATCACCCAGGCCAGGACCAGGACGGCGAGAATCAGGGTGGCCGAGACCCAGTGCAGTCCCTGCGCGGTGGCGGTGTAGCGCCCGGTGGTCTGCCGGACGGCGGCGGTCATCACATCCGTGGTCATTCATGGCCCTTCTGCAGCGATGGGGACGGCGCGGCGAGGCGCCGGGCCGCCTGCTCCAGCCCGCGGCAGGCGACGTAGAAGGCGGGGGTGAAGATCAGGCCGAAGGCGGTGACGCCGATCATCCCGAAGAACACCACCACGCCCAGCGACTGGCGCATCTCCGCTCCGGCGCCGGTGGCCAGCACCAGCGGCACCACGCCCAGGATGAAGGCCAGCGAGGTCATCACGATCGGGCGCAGCCGCACCCGGGCCGCCTCGATCGCGGCTGTGGCGCGGTCGGCGCCCGCGGCCTCGGCCTGGCGCGCGAACTCGACGATCAGGATCGCGTTCTTGGCAGCCAGGCCGATCAGCACCACGAACCCGATCTGCGCCAGGATGTTGACGTCCATGGCGGCGGCCAGGAGGCCGGTCAGTGCCGCCAGCAGGCACATCGGCACGATCAGGATCACCGACAGCGGCAGGGTCCAGCTCTCGTACAGCGCCGCCAGCAGCAGGAAAACGAACACCGCCGAGGCCGCGAAGATCAGCAGGACGCTGGTGCCGGCCAGCCGCTCCTGCAGCGCCACCTCGGTCCATTCGAAGCCGTAGCCCTCGGGCAGGGTCTCGGCCGCGATCCGCTCCATCCGATCCAGCGCGGTGCCGGTCGACACGCCGGCCGCGGCGGCGCCCTGCACCTCGGCCGCGGGGTACAGGTTGTAGCGCGGCATGCGGTAGGCGCCGGCCCGCTCCTCGAAGGTCGCGACCGAGCCCAGCGGCACCATGGCGCCGGAGTCGCTGCGGGTCTTCAGCCCCTCCAGCGCCGCCGGGTCCCGGCGGAACCGGGCGTCGGCCTGGGCCCGGACCTGGAAGGTGCGGCCCAGCAGGTTGAAGTCGTTCACATAGGCCGAGCCGAGATAGATCTCGAGCGTCTCGAACACTCGGGATGCGGGCACGCCCAGCATCTCCGCCTTCACCCGGTCGATATCGGCGTACAGCTTCGGCGTCGCCGTGTTGAAGGGGCTGAAGACGTTGGTGAATTCGGGCGACTGGCCGGCCGCGGCCACGACCTGGCGCACCGCCGCCTCCAGCTCCTCCGGCGTGCCGCCGGCCAGGTCCTCGATCATCAGCTTGAAGCCGCCGGTGTTGCCCATGCCGCGGACCGAGGGCGGCTTGATCGGCACCACCCGCGCCTCCGGCACGTCGGCCAGGCGCGCGGTCAGGTCGGCGATGATCCGGTCGACCGTCTGGCCCTGCGTCGCCCGCGCCTCGTAGGGATCGAGGATGGCGAAGACGACGCCGCTGTTCGACGCGTTGGTGAAGGTGGCGCCGTCCAGCCCGGCGATGGCGACCGTGTGGGCCACGCCCGGGGTCGCGTCCAGCCGGTCGGAGACCGCCTTCATCGCCGCGTCGGTGCGGGCCAGGGCGGCGCCGGGCGGCAGCTGCACCGCGGTCAGGAAATAGCCCTGGTCCATCACCGGGATGAAGCCGGTCGGCGCCCGGCTGAACTGCCAGCCGGTCAGGCCCAGCAGCCCGGCATAGGCGACCAGCACCAGCAGGCCGACGCGCAGCAGCCGGCGGGTCAGCCCGCCATAGCCGAGCGACAGCCGGTCGAAGCCGGCGTTGAAGCCGCGGGCGCCGGCGGCCAGGCCGCGCAGCAGCGGATTGCGGGGTTCGGCCGCGCGGTCGCCGTGCGGCCGCAGCAGCAGGGCGCATAGGGCAGGGCTCAGCGTCAGCGACACGAAGGCGGAGATCGCGGTGGCCGCGGCGATGGTCACCGCGAACTGGCGGAAGAACCGGCCGGAGATGCCGGACATCATCGCCGCCGGCACGAACACCGCGCACAGCACCAGGGCGATGGCGATCAGCGCGCCGCTGATCTCCTCCATCGATTTGTGCGCCGCCTCCTTCGGCGACAGCCCGGCGCGCAGGTGCCGCTCGACGTTCTCGACCACCACGATGGCGTCGTCGACGACGATGCCGATGGCCAGCACCAGGCCGAGCAGCGACAGGTTGTTCAGCGAATAGCCCAGCCCGGCCATCACGGCGAAGGTGCCGATCAGCGAGATCGGGATCGCCAGGATCGGGATGATCGCCGCCCGCCAGCTGTGCAGGAACAGGATCACCACCAGCACGACCAGCGCGATCGCCTCGAAGATCGCCTTGTAGACCTCGTCGACGGATTCGGCGATGAACCGGGTCGGGTTGAACGGGATGGCGTATTCGATCCCCGCCGGCAGGCTGCGGCCCAGCTGCGCCATCGCGGCGACGACGCGGTCGGCCGTCTCCAGCGCGTTCGAGCCGGGCTGCTGGAAGACCTGGATCGGCTGCGAGGTGCGCCCGTCGAACAGGGCGCCGCCGCGGAAGCTCTGCGCCGTCAGCTCGACCCGGGCCACGTCGCGGATCCGGGTGACGCGGCCGTCCGCGTCGGTCCGGATGATGATGTCCTCGAACTCGGCGGGGTCGGACAGGCGCCCCAGCGTCTCGACATTCAGCTCGAAGGCGCCGTCGGACGGCACCGGCGGCTGGTTCACCACGCCGGCGGCGACCTGCACGTTCTGGGCCCGCAGCGCCGCCACGACCTCGCCGGCCGTCAGGTTGCGGGCGGCGACCGCGTCCGGGTCCAGCCAGACCTGGATGGCGTAGTCGCGGGCCGTCGGCAGGCGGACGTCGCCGACGCCCTCGACCCGCAGCAGCGCGTCGCGGATCCGCAGGGTGGCGTAGTTGGAGAGGTACAGCGGCGAGCGTGAGCCGTCCGGCGAGAACAGCTGCACCACCATCAGGATGTCCGGCGACGATTTCCGGACCGTCACCCCGAGCCGGCGGACCTCCTCCGGCAGCCGCGGCTCGGCCACCGCCACCCGGTTCTGCACCAGCACCTGCGCCTCGTCGAGGTCGGTGCCCAGCGCGAAGGTGACGGTGATGCTGAGCTGGCCGTCGCCGGTGGCCTGCGAGGACATGTAGAGCATGTTCTCGACGCCGTTGATCTCCTGCTCGATCGGCACGGCCACGGTGCTGCTGACCACCTCCGCCGAGGCGCCGGGATACTGGGCGCGGACGACGACGGTGGGCGGCGTGATCTCCGGGTACTGCGCCAGCGGCAGGGTGACGTAGCCGGCGATGCCGATCAGGACGATCAGGACCGACAGCACCGTCGCCAGGATCGGCCGCTCGATGCAGAGATGGGGCAGGCGCATGATCGGGCTCAGTCGACCATCGCGGTGGCGGCCGGCGCGATCTCGCCGGGCTGCGGCACCACCTTCTGGCCGGCGCGGGCGCGCAGCAGGCCGTTGATCACCACCCGGTCCTCGGCCTTGAGCCCGCTCTCGACCACGCGCAGGCCCCCGGGCAGACGGGCGCCGAGCCGGACCGGCGTGGCCCGCAGCGTGTCGTCGTCGGCCACGGTCAGGACGATGCGGCTGGCCTGGTCGGTCAGCAGCGCCGCCTCGGGCACCAGCAGGGCGTCGTGCTCGCCGGAGGAGGCGAGGCGCAGCCGGCCGAACTGGCCGGGGGTGATGAACAGATCCGCATTGGCCAGCACGGCCCGGGCGCGGATGGTGCCGGCGCCGCTTTCCAGCCGGTTGTCGACGAAGCTCATCGTGCCCGAATAGGGCCAGCCGTCATCGTCCTGCAGCCGCGCCTCGATCGGTACGTCCCGGTCGCGGATCGAGCGCAGATCGCCCGACTTCACCGCCCGGCCATAGGCGACGAAGTCGCGCTCGCTCATGTCGAAGACGAAGTAGATCGGGTCCAGCGCGACGACGGTGGTCAGCAGGGTGCCGGGGTCGGACACCAGGCTGCCGGCATCGATCCGCCGGTTCGACACGCGGCCGCTGATCGGCGCCTTGATCTCGGTGAAGTCGAGGTCCAGCTGCGCCCGCGTCAGCCCGGCCTGGGCCAGTTCGAAGGCGGCGTCGGCCGCCTGCTTCTGCTGCCGGCGCTGGTCGAGCGTGGAGCGGGAGACGGCGGAGGTGCCGACCAGCTGTTCGGCCCGGCGCAGCTCCAGATCGGCCAGGTCGCGCTGGGCCCGGGCGCTGGACAGCTGCGCCTGCGCCTCGGACACCGCCGCCTGGTAGGGGCGGGGGTCGATGGTGAACAGGGTCTGGCCGGCCTGCACGATCTGGCCGTCCTCGAAGCCGATCGACTGCAGGTAGCCGGAGACCCGGGCCCGGATCTCCACGCTCGCGGTCGGCTCGAACCGCCCGGCATATTCCCGCTGGTCGACCACCCGCCGCACCAGCGGCGGCGACACGACGACGCTGGGGGCCGGCCGCGCGGTCACCTGGGTCGTCGTCGCCGCGGTGCTCCGCGACGCCTGCCATCCCAGCCCCGCCAGCCCGCCGACCAGGGCCAGCGCCACAACTCCCGCCAACGTCCGAATCATCGGGCGTCCCATGCCTGCCGCTCCCTATGGCCTGGGGCGAAGAGTGCGGGGCGCTTGTCTCAGAACTGTGTCCGGGCGGAGCGGGGATTGTCGCGAAATGTCTCAGCGTTGCTGCATTGCACAATTCGATACGAAACGGGCCGGACGAGGGGTCATCCGGCCCGTTCCCAGAGGCTCAGTTGCAGAAGTTCGGCTGGTACTGGTAGACCCACTGGGTCTTGGTCGTCGGGCTGGTCGACACCCAGCCGGTCATGCCGCGGATGGTGTCGAAGATCAGCTTCGAGCGCTGGTCGACCTTGGCGGTGAAGTCGCCGTCCTTGTCCTCGACCTTGAACGAGACCTCGGCGTTGGCGACGGTCGAAGATCCGTTGGCATACCACAGCGTCAGGTCGAACTCGGCGTCCTGCTGGCCCAGGTCGCTCTGCGGCCCGTCATAGGTGCGCTCGGTGATCGACAGGGCGCCGACGATGCTCAGCGCCTCCTGGCTCGGCAGGTTCAGATCCTCGGTCGGTGGGAACAGATCGACCACGTCGTCGAGGATGTTCAGGTTCTTGGTGGCCGACAGCGGCTCGGTGGTCGAATGGGAGTAGACCCATTTGAAGGGCGGGGTGATGTCCGCCTCCAGCTTGGTCTCGGCGTCGCCGTGGCTGCCGCTGACGTCCGTGTTGGCCGCGGTCGACTGGCTGTCGGAGCGGAACTTGAGGTTGATCTCGCGCTCGGTCCCCTCGACCCGCTCGCGGAAGCTGTAGCCCAGGTTGTTCAGCCGGCAGCTGCCCGGCGAATCGTAGTAGCGGACGGTGCGGACCTTATCGACGGCGAAGCTGCCGTCGACCGTGCGGTCGAAGCCGGCGGCGGTCAGCCTGGTCCGCAGCTCGGACAGGAAGGTGTTGGCGGTGGCGACCGGCTGCGCCTGGAACTTTGCCGGATCGAGCAGGACCTTGTATTCCTTGCCCGTCAGCGGGTCGGCGGCCTGCGCGGTCCCGGCAGCGGACACCAGCAGGCCGATCAGCCCGAGGCGAAGCCATGTCATCATTTGGTGCGAATCCCCCGGCATGAATGATGCGAACGCGCGGCAGGCTAGGCGGTCTGTATGAAGCTGATATGTCACCGGCCCCATGACGGACGTCACTTGGCGAGGCTTTTCTCCATGTTCGCGCTGCTGCTGACCGCCGCCTGCGGCTCGGCCGTCAGCACGCCCAGGCCCGCCGAGGTCGCCCAGCCGGCCTCGCCGCCGCCCGCCGCGGCCCCGGGATCCTCCAGCTTCACGGCGCCGGACAGCCGGGCCGCCGCCCAGCCGTGCCGGGCGGTGTCCTTCGAGGCGGCCGACTACACCGTCTGCGAGATCGACCTGCGCCGCTACCGCGTCGGGCTGTTCTGGCAGGACCGCGACGGCCGGCCCTACGGCTCGCTCTACGCCTTCAAGCGGGCGATGGCCGCGGCGGGCGACCCGCCGGTGGTGTCGATGAACGCCGGCATGTACCACGAGGACCTGTCGCCGGTCGGCCTCTTCGTCTCCGGCGGCCGGCAGCTCAACCCGGCCAATGAGGGGGACGGCGACGGCAACTTCTTCATGAAGCCGAACGGCGTTTTCTATGTCGATGGCGAAAGCGCCGGGATCCTGGAGACCGGGGCCTATCTGCGGCAGGCCCCGGCCGCGGGGATCGCCACCCAGTCCGGCCCGCTGCTGGTCATCGACGGCGCCCTGCACCCGCTGTTCAGCGACGACGGCCCGTCGCGCAAGATCCGCAACGGCGTCGGCGTGCGCGACGGCCACACCGTGGTCTTCGCCATCTCGCGGGACGGCGTCAGCTTCGGCAGCTTCGCCCGGCTGTTCCGCGACGCGCTGGGCTGCCGCGACGCGCTCTATCTCGACGGCTCGGTCTCGGCCCTGTCGGCGCCGGACGGGCTGTCGGTCGGCTGGGGCATCCGGGTCGGCCCGATCCTTGCCGCCTTCGACCGCGCCGCGCCGGTCAGCTAGGGCGACAATCCCGTGGCCGAGGCCGTGCTAGCATCGGGGTCGTATCATGAGCGACGGATTCGGCCTTCCAGCGGCGCGGCCCGCCGGATCGGAGATGCGATGAAGGACTTCCGTGATCGTGTTGCGGCGGCGCTGACCCTGATCCTGGTCGCCTTGCCGGCTGGCCCCGCCGCGGCCGATCTCCATCAGGATGGGCCTCCCGCCGAACGGCACGATGACCAGGCCGCGATCGCGGCGCTGCTGCAGGCGGCAAAGCGGGGCAACGCCTCGGCCCAGACCAGGCTCGGCCTGATGGCCGAGGCCGGGCACGGCATGCCGCGAAGCGACACCGTGGCCTGTCGATGGTTCCGCCTGGCGGCGGCACAGGGTGATCCCGTGGCCCAGACCGCCCTCGGCACCCTCTATGCCGAGGGGCGGGGCGTCGACCGTGACCTCGTCGCGGCCGCGAACTTCTATCGCCTTGCCGCGGACCAGGGCTATGTGGCCGCCGAGATCGACCTCGGCATGGCCTATCAGCTCGGCGCCGGTGTCGACCGCAGCGAAGCCGAAGCGGAGAAATGGTTCCAACGGGCCTCGGCCCAGGGTGGCAAATCCGGGTCGGCGCAGCAGCCGGAGCAATCCGCCGGTCCCGTCACCGCCGTGGCGCAGAACGCGCTGGGCGTGCGCTACCAGAACGGCCAGGGCGTGCCGCAGAGCGACAGCGAGGCCGTGCGGTGGTACCGGCTGGCCGCCCGGCAGGGGAACCCGGATGCGCAGACCAATCTCGGCTACATGTACGAGATGGGCCGCGGCCTGCCGCAGAACGACGCCGAGGCGGTGCGGTGGTACCGGCTGGCGGCGGCGCAAGGCGACCCGCATGGTCAGAACCATCTCGGCGCCCTGGTCGCCGCCGGGCGCGGCACCACGCAGGACGACGCCGAGGCCGCGGCGCTGTTCCGGCGCGCCGCCGACCAGGGCTACGACGTGGCCGAGCGCAATCTCGGCGTCATGGTCAAGAACGGCCGCGGCGTGGCGCAGAGCGACACGGAAGCCGTCAAGTGGTTCCGGCTGGCCGCCGACCAGGGCAATGCCGCAGCCGAGAACAATCTCGGCCTGATGTACAAGGACGGGCGCGGCGTGCCGCAGAGTGATGCCGAGGCCATCCGCTGGTTCGAGAAGGCGGCGGCGCTGGGGAACGCCGATGCCGGGACCAACCTGGCCGGGATGAAGCGCTGAGACAGGACGTGCCGAGTCGCTCGGCTAGTGACGCCGTGCGCCGGCGGCGATATGCTTCGCGTCACCATGACACGGCCGAGGCCCCATCGCAGTCGCCGATCGCGCAAGCAGGAGCTGATGCTGCTGTGCGCCCGCATCGGCTACAACCCGCCGCGCGCCTGACCCAGCCATAGGGCCGCCGCAGGGGCGGTCCGGTTTCCGCATTCTTTGTCCGGATTCACGCGAGGTCGCGTCATGAACAGCTTTGCCGCCAGCCGCTCCACCGCCGAGTGGAAGGCGCTCGATACCGCCCATCACCTGCACCCCTTCACCGACTACAAGTCGCTCGCCAGCGAAGGGGGCAGCCGCATCATCACCCGCGCCGAAGGCGTCTGGCTGTGGGATTCCGAAGGCCGCCAGATGATCGACGGCATGGCCGGGCTGTGGTGCGTCAATGTCGGCTACGGCCGCAAGGAGCTGGCCGACGTCGCCCATGAGCAGATGCTCGAGCTGCCCTTCTACAACACCTTCTTCAAGACCACGACGCCGGCCGCGGCCGAGCTGTCGGCCAAGCTGGCGGAGATCACGCCCGCCGGCCTGAACCACGTCTTCTATGCCAACAGCGGGTCGGAGGCGAACGACACCATCGTCCGCATGGTCCGGCATTACTGGGACCTGAAAGGCAAGCACCGCAAGAAGGCGATCATCGGCCGGCAATACGGCTATCACGGCTCGACCATGGCCGCGGTGTCGCTGTGCGGCATGGGGGCGATGCACCGCCAGGCGGACCTGCCGTTCCCGGGCTTCCACCACGTCATGGCGCCCTACTGGTACGACAATGGCGGCGACTTGGAGCCCGAGGCCTTCGGCAAGCTCGCCGCCAAGGCGATAGAGGACCGGATCTGGGAGCTGGGCCCCGACAGCGTCGCCGCGGTGATCGCCGAGCCGATCCAGGGCGCCGGCGGCGTCATCATCCCGCCGGAGAGCTACTTCCCGGAGCTGCAGCGCATCTGCCGCCAGCACGACGTGCTGCTGATCGCCGACGAGGTGATCTGCGGCTTCGGCCGCACCGGCGAGTGGTTCGGCTCGGACCTGTTCGGCATCCAGCCGGACCTGATGACCCTGGCCAAGGGCATCACCTCGGGCTACCTGCCGCTGTCCGCCGTCATGGTCGGCGACAGGGTGGCCGAGACGCTGATCGAGCAGGGTGGCGAGTTCTATCACGGCTTCACCTATTCCGGTCACCCGGTGGCCTGCGCCGTGGCGCTGGCCAACATCCGGATCCTGGAGCGGGAGGGGCTGGTCGACCGCACCCGGACCGATATCGGCCCGTATTTCCAGGACCGGCTGCGCGAGGCCTTCGCCGACCATCCGATCGTCGGCGAGGTGCGCGGCGTCGGCCTGATCGCGGCGATCGAGCTGGTCGCGGACAAGGCCACCCGCCGCCGCTTCCCGAACTACGGGGCGGTCGGCACCCAGTGCCGCAACCACTGCTTCGCCAACGACCTGGTGATGCGCGGGGTGCGCGACGCCATGGTGCTGGCGCCGCCGCTGGTGATCTCGCGCGACGAGGTCGACGAGCTGGTCCGCCGGGCCAGGATCGCGATCGACGCCACGGCGCGGGATCTCGGCAGGATGTGAGGGCAGGGCGGCCGCCCGGTTTTCTGCTTGCGGGGCGGCCTCCTTTCTCGTTCGAGGACGGGGTTGCAAATGTCACGAACGCAGGGCACAGGGAGGACGGTTCGAGCCCGTTTTGTGCACTGCGCCGTCGCCGCGATTGACAGCCTTCACCGCGGCGCGTTGCATTGATCAGAAGGGGAGCCGGCTCGACGGGTCTCGAACAGATCACAGACAGGGAACGGTTACATGAAGCGTCTCGTGCAAAGCCTTCTCGCGACCGCCGCGCTGTGCGCCGTGGCAGTGCCGGCCGTGGCCCAGGAGAAGGTCGTCAACATCTACAACTGGTCGGACTATATCGGCGAGACCACGCTGGCCGACTTCACCAAGGCCACCGGCATCAAGACCGTCTACGACACCTATGACGGCAACGAGGCGCTGGAAGCCAAGCTGCTGACCGGCAACTCGGGCTACGACGTCGTCGTCCCGACGGCGCAGCCTTTCCTGTCGCGCCAGATCAAGGCGAATGTCTATCTCGAGCTCGACAAGTCCAAGATCCCGAACTGGAAGAACCTCGACCCGGCGCTGATGAAGCTGGTCGAGACCGCCGATCCGGGCAACAAGCACGCGATCATCTACCAGTGGGGCACGGTCGGCATCGGCTACAATGTCGACCAGGTGAAGAAGCGCCTGGGCGACACGCCGCCGGACAGCATCGCCATGGTGCTGGACCCGGAGAACGCCAAGAAGCTGGCCGATTGCGGCATCACCATGCTGGACAGCCCGACCGACGTGCTGCCCTCGGTGCTGAACTATCTCGGCCTCGATCCCAACAGCCAGAAGCCGGAGGATCTGAAGAAGGCCGAGGACGCCCTGATGAAGGTCCGTCCCTATCTGAAGTACCTGCACTCGTCGCAGTACATCAACGACCTGGCGGGCGGCAATGTCTGCGTCTCGCTCGGCTGGTCCGGCGACGTCAACATCGCCAAGACCCGGGCCGACGAGGCGAAGAACAACGTCACCATCGACTATTTCATCCCCAAGGAGGGGGCGCAGATCTGGTTCGACATGGCGGCGATCCCGAAGGATGCGCCGCATCCGGATGAGGCCTACGCCTACATCAACTTCCTGCTCGAGCCGAAGGTGATGGCCGGGATCGACGACTTTGTCGGCTACGGCAACGCGGTGATCGGCGCGAAGGAGCTGATGAACCCCGACATCGCCAACGACCCGCGCATCTTCCCGCCCGAGGATGTGATGAAGCGGCTGTTCGCGATCACCGAGGCGTCGTCCAGCTACGAACGCCTGCGGACGCGGACCTGGACACGGTTCCGCACCGGCCAGTAGACAGCACGGCCGCCGCATCCCAGACCGGATGCGGCGGCCGCTTCGCATTGGGGGACAGGGTCCGGAGACGGGGATGGGCCAAGCCAAGCCGAAACAGCAGACGGTGCCGCAGCCGTGGCGCAATCCGGACGAGAAGCCTTACGTCCGGATCGAGAAGGTGACCAAGAAGTTCGGCGACTTCACCGCCGTCGACGATGTCAGCCTGTCGATCTATCGCGGCGAGTTCTTCGCCCTCCTGGGCGGGTCGGGCTGCGGCAAGACCACGCTCCTGCGCATGATGGCGGGGTTCGAACGGCCGACCGAAGGCAGGATCTTCATCGACGGCGTCGACATGACCGCTGTGCCGCCCTATGAGCGGCCGGTCAACATGATGTTCCAGTCCTATGCGCTGTTCCCGCATATGACGGTGGAGCAGAACGTGGCCTTCGGCCTGCGCCAGGACCGGGTGCCGGCGGCCGAGATCAAGACCCGCGTCGCCGAGGTGCTGGACCTGGTCCAGCTCGGCCGCTTCGCCAAGCGCAAGCCGCACCAGCTCTCGGGCGGCCAGCGCCAGCGCGTCGCCCTGTCGCGCAGCCTGGTCAAGCGGCCGAAGCTGCTGCTGCTGGACGAGCCGCTCGGCGCACTGGACAAGAAGCTGCGCGAGCAGACCCAGTTCGAGCTGGTGAACATCCAGGAGAAGGTCGGCATCACCTTCGTGGTCGTGACCCACGACCAGGAGGAGGCGATGACGATGTCCAGCCGCATCGCGGTGATGAATTCCGGCTACATCTCGCAGCTCGGCACCCCGGCCGAGATCTACGAGTATCCGCAGTCGAAATTCGTCGCCGACTTCATCGGCTCGGTGAACCTGTTCGAGGGCCGGGTGGCCGAAGACCATCCGGAACATGTCATCATCGACAGCCCGGAGGCCGGCTGCCTGCTCCATATCAGCCATGGCCTGCCGGTGCCGGTCGGGACCCAGGTCTGGGTCGCGGTGCGGCCGGAGAAGATCGCGATCTCGAAGCAGCCCGGCGAGGGCGACACCAACAGCACCCGGGGGGTGGTCAAGGAGATCGCCTATCTCGGCAACCTGTCGATCTATCTGATCGCGCTGCCGAACGGGAAGACGGTGCGGGTTACGGCGCCGAACGTCTCGCGCCTGACCGAGATGCCGATCACCTGGGAAGACGAGGTCTGGCTGTCCTGGCAGCCCTTTGCCGGCGTGGTGCTGACGCAATGACCGCGGTGACGGCGACCGACACGGCGGACGGTACAGCCCCGAGGGTCGCGGCGGGACCGTCGATCCTGCGGCGGCTGGGCGGGCGGCTCGGCCGCAGCCTCGTGATCGCGCTGCCCTATGTCTGGCTGTTCCTGTTCTTCCTGATCCCCTTCGTCATCGTCCTGAAGATCGCCTTCGCCGACAAGGTGATCGGCCAGCCGCCCTACACGCCGCTATGGGACTGGATCGACGAGGCGCATGTCGGGATCTCGCTCAGCATCGGCAACTTCCAGTTCCTGCTCGACGACCCGCTCTACGTCAGCGCCTATCTGAGCTCGGTGAAGATCGCCGCGATCTCGACTGTGCTCAGCCTCCTGGTCGGCTATCCGATGGCCTATGCCATCGCCCGGTCGAGCCAGCAGTGGCGGGTGCCGCTCCTGATGCTGGTGATCCTGCCGTTCTGGACCTCGTTCCTGATCCGGGTCTACGCCTGGATCGGCATCCTCCAGCAGCAGGGGCTGCTCAACAACCTGCTGATCTGGCTCGGCGTCATCGACCAGCCGCTGGAGATCCTGCACACCGATATCGCGGTCTATATCGGCATCGTCTACTCCTACCTGCCGTTCATGATCCTGCCGCTCTACGCGACCCTGGAGAAGCTCGACGTCTCGCTGCTCGAGGCGGCGGAGGACCTGGGCTGCCGGCCGTGGAAGGCGTTCCTGCTGATCACCCTGCCGCTGTCGCTGCCCGGCATCGTCGCCGGCTCGCTGCTGGTGTTCATCCCGGCGGTCGGCGAATACGTGATCCCGGAGCTGCTGGGCGGCATCGACACGCTGATGATCGGCAAGGTGCTGTCGAACGAGTTCTTCCAGAACACCGACTGGCCGGTCGCCTCCGCGGTCGCGATCGTGCTGCTGCTGGTGCTGGTGATCCCGATCATGGTGTTCCAGTACGTCCAGGCGAAGCAGCAGGAGGCGGAGCGATGAGGCGGCCCTGGTTCCTGTTCACCTGCCTGGTGTTCGGTTACGCCTTCCTCTACGTGCCGATCATCCTCCTGATGATCTACTCCTTCAACGAGAGCCGCCTGGTCACGATCTGGGGCGGTTTCTCGACCAGGTGGTACGGCACGCTGCTGCAGAACCAGCAGATGCTGGACGCGGCACGGCGATCGCTGGAGATCGCCGCGATCGCCGCCACGGTCGCCTGCGTGCTCGGCACCGTGGCCGGGATGGTGCTGGCCCGTTTCGGCCGGTTCCGCGGCCGCACCCTGTTCTCCGGCATGGTCACGGCGCCGCTGGTGATGCCCGAGGTGATCACCGGCCTGTCGATGCTGTTGCTGTTCGTGGCCATGGAGGGGCTGTTCGGCTTCCCGCAGGGTCGCGGCATGGTGACGATCACCATCGCCCACATCACCTTCTGCCTGGCCTATGTCGCGGTGATCGTGCAGTCGCGGCTGGTCAGCCTCGACGAATCGATCGAGGAGGCGGCGATGGACCTCGGCGCCCGGCCGCTGACCGTGTTCTTCTGGATCACCCTGCCGATCATCTCGCCCGCGGTGATCGCCGGCTGGCTCCTGTCCTTCACCCTGTCGCTGGACACGCTGGTGATCACCAGCTTCGTCTCCGGCCCCGGCTCGACCACGCTGCCGGTCTACATCTTCTCCAAGGTGAAGCTCGGGGTGACGCCGGAGATCAATGCGCTCGCCACCATCATCGTCGTCATCGTCACCACCGGCGTGATCATCGCCGGCGGGCTGCTGGTACGGCACGAGAAGAAGCGCCGGCGGGACGAGCAACTGGCCTTTGCCGCAGGAACATGAGGTCGAAGCGGGCCGGAACGGCGCTTTCTTGCGGGATCGACTGACGATCGCGCAGGACTCTGAGTCATGCGCGGCGCGCAGGTGACCCCCGGCGTCGCCCCTTGAGCAAAATACTCGGCCGATCGACTATATCTGTGGTGTCGAGAACAATTCATGAGTACCTCATGTCGTTTCTGTCGATCTTTGGAACCATTCGTCTGGCGCCGTTCGGCCGCCGTTTTGCGAACGGGGAAAAGTCGATCTCCCGGCGCCGCATTTGATTGCCGCGCCGTCATCATAGTCCTTCGGGACGATCGGTTTCTCGGGCCCGGCCGGTCGGTTGGGCCCGTTCCATATCCGGGGCCCGAAAACCGGCTCTTTCATCCGGACGCGGCGGACGCTAGCCTCTGGCGCTTGAGCCCGAACCACTGCGGAACCCCATTGTGACCGTCCCTGCATCCCTCGGCTACGTCATGCCCGCGGAATGGGAGCCCCACAGCCGCTGCTGGATGGCCTGGCCCTGCCGTGACGAGGTCTGGGGCGAGCAGATGGACGCCGCCCGCACCGCCTATGCCGATGTGGCCCAGGCCATCGCCGAGTTCGAGCCGGTCACCATGGTCTGCAACCCGGCGGATGTGGCCGAGGCGTCGCTGATCCTCGGCAACGGCACGCCGATCGACGTGGTGTCCATGGAGATCGACGACAGCTGGCTGCGCGATTCGGGACCGACCTTCCTGCTCGACCGCAGCGGCCATCTCGCCGGCGCGCATTGGCGCTTCAACGCCTGGGGCCAGAAATACCAGCCCTACAGCCGCGACGCGGTGGTGGCGAAGCGCATCCTGAAGCATGTCGGCGCCCGGCGCTTCCGCGCCCCCTTCGTGCTCGAGGGCGGGGCCGTCCATGTCGACGGCGAGGGCACGGTGCTGGCCACCGAGCAGTGCCTCTTGAATCCGAACCGCAACCCGGACGTGACCAAGGCCCAGGTCGAGCAGAACCTGCGCGAATGGCTCGGAATCTCCACCGTGATCTGGCTGCCGGAGGGGATCGAGGACGACGAGACCGACGGTCATGTCGACGAGATCGCCTGCTTCGTGCGGCCGGGCGTGGTGCTGGCACTGTCGACCGACGACAAGAGCGACGGCAATTTCGACACGCTGCAGACCAATCTCGACATCCTGCGCTCGGCCAAGGACGCCAAAGGCCGGCCGCTGCAGGTGATCGAGGTGCCGCAGCCGGCCCGGCAGGAGCATCGCGGCAAGCGGCTGAGCCTGTCCTATGTCAATTTCTACATCGCCAATGGCGGCGTGGTGATGCCGGCCTTCGACGTGGCCGAGGACGAGCGCGCCTTCCGCATCATCCGCGACGCCTTCCCGAACCGCCGCGTGGTCCAGGTCCACGCCCGCGACATCTTCCTGGGCGGCGGCGGCATCCACTGCATCACCCAGCAGCAACCCGCTCCGTAGCGAGTAGGTCGGGTTCGCCTTGGCGAACCCGACGAACGACCGGCGCGATGTTGGGTTCGCGACCGCGAACCCAATCACCTCGGTGACGGTCAGGCCGTCGCCAGCCGCGGATTGCGCACCGCGTCCAGGCTCCAGGCTCCGCCGCCGGCGGCGGCGAAATACAGGAAGACGAAGCTGTACAGCGCCGCGAGCTCGCCCTGGTTCAGGATCGGGAAGAAGCCCTGCGGCGCGTGGGCCATGAAATAGGCCACCGCCATCTGGCCCGACAGGATGAAGGCGACCGGGCGGGTGAACAGCCCGATCAGCAGCAGCACGCTGCCGACGATCTCCAGCACGCCGGCCAGGCCGACCAGCGAGAACAGCTGAAGCCCGTCGAAATAGGCGACGTGCGGGAAGCCGAACAGCTTGGCGAGGCCGTGCTGCAGGAAGAACAGGGCGGTGGCGATGCGCAGGATGCTGAGCACGCGCGGCGCCCAAGTGCGGTCGAGCTGGTCGTTCAGGTCGGCCATGATCGTCTCCGGATCAAAGGGGAAGGGATGCCGCGGGGCTTGCGCCCGCTCCGCCGGGCCCGGTGGGGCGCCGTCCCGGGCCCGGTGGTGGCGTTGCGATTGAGTTGCTTTTGCGGTGCGCGGTCAAGCCGCCGATCGCACAACAATTCGTCACGCCGCGGACAACAATGAACCGGCGGCCTCAGTACCCGACGGTGAAGCGCTTGCGGCTGTGCGCCGGCTTCTCCAGCTCGTCGATCAGGGCGACGGCATAGTCTTCCTGGCTGATCCGGCTCTGCCCGTCCGCGCCGATCAGAAGCTGGTCGCCGCCCAGGCGGAATGTGCCGGTTCGCTCGCCTGGCGCGATCACCGCGGAAGGCGACAGGAAGGTCCAGTCCAGCTCCGCCTCGCCGCGCAGCAGGTCGAGGTAGTCGCGGCCCTTGGACGCTTCCTCCTTGTACAGCGCCGGGAATTCCGGCGTGTCGACCAGCTGTACGCCCGGCGCCACCTCCAGGCTGCCGGCGCCGCCGACCACCAGGTAGCGCTTGACGCCCGAGGCCTTGACCGCCTGCAGCAGCAGGGCGGGGTCGGAGGCGGTGTAGTGCACAGAGCTGATCACCGCGTCGTGCCCGGCCAGCAGCTTCGCCAAGCCATCGGCGTCGAACACGTCGCCACGCTTCGCGGTCAGATTCGGGTGCTGCGGCAGCTTCTCCGGGGTGCGGACGATGCCGGTGACCTCGTGGCCGCGGCTCAGGGCCTCGGCCAGGATCTTCGAGCCGACATTGCCGCTGGCGCCGATCAGGGCGAGCTTCGCCATGGAATTCTCCGAACTTGGTTACGAATAGGTACCGACGGCAAGTTCGGCATTCCCGCCCGACCGCGCAAGAAGGGTGTTGAAAGTAACCGAGGGACTGCGGAATGACCGGCGGCGCGCTAGAACCGCTTGTACCAGACGCGCTTCGGCCCGGTGTCGAGATGAACGAAGTCGGAGCGCCAGTAGAGGCCGAGGCCGCCGCTGGCGACGGCCCGGGCGTGGTTCGCCAGGAACACCATGCCGTAGCCCTGCACCGACAGGTCCACCGCCTTGCCCTGCATGTGCAGGCTGTTCCGGGCGGCGCCTTCGGGGCGCAGCTTCTCGTTGGTCTCGGGGGTGCGGTAGCCGGAATGCAGGTTGATCGTCACCCGCCGGTCCCTGGCGAGCTGGTAGCGCCGGGAGATCAGCCACAGCAGGTCGAAGACGCCCGGATCCATGTCGGTCGCCTTGTCGACATGGTGGTCGCGCAGAAGCCGGTTCAGCCGCTTCCGGGCATCGTCCGAAACCGCGCCGTCGACGGCGTAGACGTCGTCGAAGCGCTCGTCGGTGTGCGGGTTGTAGAGCTTGAGGCGCCGCTCGCCGGTCGGGTCGACGGCCGGGGCCGCCGCGGCGCAGAAAGGAAGGGCGGCGAGCCCCAGCAGGGCCCGCCGCCGTGTCACCGGGCTGAGGTCAGCCGGCATCCTTGATGCTGTCGATGATCTTGCCGACGAGGCCGTAGTCCTTCGCCTCCTCGGCCGACATCCAGTAGTTCCGGTCGGTGTCGCGCTCGACCTTCTCGATCGGCTGACCGGTCTCGCGGGCGATGATCTCGTTCAGGCGGCGGCGCATCTTGATGATCTCGCGCGCCTCGATGTCGATATCGACCGCCCGGCCGCCGGCACCGCCGGACGGCTGGTGCAGCAGGAACCGCGTGTTCGGCAGCGACAGGCGGTTCTCCTTCTTCGCCGCCAGGTAGATATGGGCGCCGGCGCTGGCCACCCAGCCGGTGCCGATCACCTTCACCGGCGCGCCGATGAAGCGGATCATGTCGTGGATGGTGTCGCCGGCCTCGACATGGCCGCCCGGCGAGTTGATCACCAGCCGGATCGGCTTCTTCTCGTCGTCGGCGGCGAGCGCCAGCAGCTGCGCGCTGATCGCCTGCGCCAGCTTCATGGAGATTTCGCCGAACAGCAGCACCGTCCGGTTCTTGAAGAGGATGTTGCCGATCTGCGGGCCGAGATCCTCCTTCTTCTCCTTCTCGGGGCGCTCTTCCTCTTCTTCCTCCTCCTCGTCGTCGAGACGCGGCGGGAACGGGCGGTCGACCATGGGGGATCCTGTCACTTAAGAGATCTGTCTGACCTGCAAGAGGTAGCGTGCCGAACCCCGCTTCGCAACCAGCGCCTTCCGGCGGCGGCCGCGAAGCGGGCCGGGAGCACGGCCGGAGCCTACGACTTGAGGCGGGTCCAGACCCGCTCGCGCAGGTCGACGGCGGTCTGCGAGCAGTTCTGGTTCGGCTTCAGCCGGCTCAGCAGCTCCGGCGGCGTGTTCACCGCCGGGTCGTTGCGCAGCTTCTCGTCCATCAGGTCGATCGCGCCGGTGATGGCGTTGCTGTAGCCGGTGAAGTTGCCGGCGATGGCGATGTTCTCCGGCTTCATCATCCAGTCGATGAAGATCTTGGCGTTCTCGACGTTGCGCGCGCCCTTCGGGATGGCGAAGTTGTCCTCCCAGAAATTGATGCCTTCCTTGGGATAGACATAGGCGACGGTCGGCCGGGCCTCCTTGGTCCGGTGGGCGGCGCCGTTCCATTGCATGTGGGCAACGACCTCGCCGGCGGTCATGCGCTCGATCGTGCCGTCGGAGTTGTACAGGGCGACGGCCGGCTTCTGCGCCTCCAGCAGCTTGAAGATCTTGCCGGCGTCCTCGCTGCTCTCGGTGCAGAAATCGATGCCGAGATAGAAGGACGCGGCCTTATAGACCTCGACCGAATCGTTCAGCATGGCCAGCTTGCCCTTGAACGGGCCGTCGGGGTTGAAGACCGACCACCAGCTGTCGTCGACCTTGCCGCCCTCGACCTTGGCGGTGTCGTAGCTGAAGCCGGTCGTGCCCCAGTCATAGGGGGCGGAGTATTTCCGCTCCGGGTCGTACCAGGGCTTGTCGTGCGGCGCGGCGACGTTCTTGAAGTTCGGCATCTTGCTGGCGTCGATCGGCTCCAGCATGCCGCCCTTGATCATGATGTCGACCATGTAGTCGGACGGCACCACCACGTCGTAGCCGGCGGCGCCGGCCTGCAGCTTGGCCAGCAGGGTCTCGTTCGAATCATAGACGTCGAGCGTGACCTTGATCCCGGTCTCGGCCTCGAACTTCTTCAAGAGCTCCGGCGGGTAGTAGTTCGTCCAGTTGTAGAAATAGAGCTCGCCGGCGGCCTGCGCGGCCGATGCCGCGGTCAGCGCCCCGGCGGCCGCGACGGCGGCGAGAAGAAGCTGTCTTGCTGGTCCCATCTCAACCTCTCTGTTGTCGTCGGATTGTGATGTCGCGCCCCGCCGACGCCCGGGACGACGGCCCGGCCGCTCAGGATTTGAGGCGGGTCCAGACCCGGTCGCGCAACTCGACCGCAGCGGGAGAGCAGTTCCGGGCTGGCCGCAGCCGGCCGGCATAATCCGGCGGCATGGCGATCGCCGGATCCTCGCTCAGGGCCTTGTCCATGAAGGCCTCGGAGCCCTTGATCGCGTTCATGTAGGTGGTGAAGTTGGAGGCGGCGCCGATGTTTTCCGGCTTCAGCATCCAGGCGATGAAGATCTTGGCGTTCTCCGGATTCTTGGCGTCCTTCGGCACCACCAGGTTGTCGGCCCAGAGGTTCAGCCCCTCCTTCGGATAGACGAAGACCGCGCTCGGCCGCTGCAGCTTGGTGCGGTGGGCGGCGCCGTTCCATTGCATGTGGGCGACGACCTCGCCGGCGGCCATGCGGTCGACCGAGCCGTCGGAGTTGTAGAGGGAGACGGCCGGCTTCTGCGCCTCCAAGAGCTTGAAGATCCTGCCGGCGTCCTCGCTGCTCTCGGTGCAGCGGTCGATGCCGAGGTAGAAGGCGGCGGCGGTGAACACCTCGACCGAGTCGTTCATCATCGCCAGGCTGCCCTTGAAGGGGCCGTCCGGGTTGAAGATCGACCACCAGCTGTCGTCCACCGGGCCCTGCACCTTGGCGCTGTCATAGGTGAAGCCGGTGGTGCCCCACATGTAGGGCGCGGAGTATTTCCGCTCCGGGTCGTACCAGGGCTTGTCGTGCGGGGCGACGACGGCGCCGAAGCCCGGCATGGCGGCGGCGTCGATCTCCTGCAGCAGGCCCTGCTTGACCATGATGTCGACCATGTAGTCGGACGGCACCACCACGTCGTAGCTGGCGCCGCCGGCCTGCATCTTGGCGAGCAGGGTCTCGTTCGAATCGTAGACGTCGAGCGTGACCTTGATCCCGGTCTCGGCCTCGAACTTCTTCAGCAGGTCGGGCGGGGTGTAGTTGGTCCAGTTGAACAGGAACAGGTCGCCGGCCGCCCAGGCGGCGGGGCCGGTGAGGAGGGCGGCCGCGGCGAGGGCGGCGGCCAGGCAGATGCGTCGGTTCCGAATTTCGGGCCTCCCATGGTTCAGCTTCGTGCCCGTCCGACCACCCAGGACAGGGCGACGAAGACGATCGAGATCAGCAGCATCAGCGCCGAGATGGCGTTGACCTCCGGCGTCACGCCGATGCGGATCATGCCGTAGATGTAGATCGGCAGGGTGGTCGCCCCGGCGCCGGAGACGAAGAAGGTGATGACGAAATCGTCGAGCGAGATGATGAAGGCCAGCATCAGCCCGGACAGGATGCCGGGCCACAACAGCGGCAGCGTCACCCGGCGGAAGGCCCGCCAGGGCGTGGCATAGAGATCCGCCGCGGCCTCGCCCAGGCTGGAATCCATGCCCTCCAGCCGCGCCCGGATCGGCAGATAGGCGAAGGGGATGCAGAACACGACATGGGCCAGGATGATGGTGAACAGGCCCAGCGGCAGGGCGACGGCGGTGAAGAACAGCAGCGTCGCGACGGCCGTCACCACCTCCGGCACCACCAGCGGCAAGGCGATCAGGGCGCTGACCGCGGCCTGGCCGCGGAAGCGCCGGCGCGCCATGCCGATCGCGGCCGGGATCGCCATGACGGTCGCCACCACCGACGACGCCAGGGCGACGATCAGCGAGTTCTTCGCCGCCCGCAGGATGTCCGGGTTGCCCAGCACCACGCCGAACCAGCGCGTGCTGAAGCCGCCCCAGATCGTCGCCGTGCTGCCGGCGTTGAAGGCCAGCACCAGCAGCACGACGATGGGGATGTAGAGATAGGCGAAGAAGGCCCAGGAGACGGCGCGGACGCCGGGGAAGCGGCGCAGGTTGGACGGCGCACTCATTTCGCCACCTGCGGCGCGCCGCGGAAGCGGATCAGGTACGCCATCATCGCCAGCAGCACGACGGCCAGCAGGGCGAAGGACAGCGCCGCCCCGAACGGCCAGTTGCGGGCCGAGCCGAACTGGTTCTGGATCAGGTTGCCGATCATCATCGACTTCGACCCGCCCAGCAGGTCCGGCGTCACATAGGCGCCGAGGCACGGGATGAAGACCAGGATGGCGCCGGCGGCGATGCCCGGCATGGCCAGCGGGATGACGATCCGGCGCAACGCCCGCCACTTGTCGGCGCCGAGGTCGTAGGCCGCCTCGACCAGCCGGAAATCCAGCTTCTCCAGGCTGGAATAGATCGGCAGCACCATGAAGGGCAGGAAGGAGTAGGTGAGGCCGATGGCGATCGCCGTCTCGGTATACATCAGGTTCAGCGACCCGGTGGTCAGCCCCAGCCCCTGCAACGCCGAATCGAGCAGCCCGCCCGAGCGCAGCATCAGGATCCAGGCGTAGTTGCGCACCAAGAGGTTGGTCCAGAACGGGATGGTGACCAGGAAGATCAGCAGGTTGCGCCGCGGTGGCGGCTGCATCGCCATGTGCAGCGCGGTCGGGAAGCCGACCAGGACGCACAGCACGGTGGTCAGCAGCGACAGCCAGACCGAGCGCAGCAGGATCTGGGCGTAGGCCGGGTTCCAGATCAGGCTGTCGTCGAAGTCGCGCTCATAGAGGAAGCGGACATAGGCGTCGGTGGAGAAGGTGTTCCACTGCACCCCGCCGAACTGGCCGCGCTCGGCGACCGAGACGACCGCCATGATCGCCAGCGGGACGATGAAGAAGACCAGGATGAAGCCGACCGGGATCCCGATCAGCCCGGCGGTTTTCAGCGAATTGCCGCGCGCCATCATGGCCCTCAATCGGCCAAAGCGTGGCCGGCGCCGGCCGGCACGGCGATGCCGACCCGGTCGCCGGGCTGGAAGCTCTGCGGCGCTCCGGTGCGGTTCTGCAGCCGGGCGGTGACCAGCGCCCCGGCCTCGGCCAGGCGGACATGGTAGGTGGTGTCGGTGCCGACATAGACCACCGTCTCCACTGTCCCGGCCAGGCTGTCCGGCCCGGGCTCGGCGGACAAGAGGATGCGCTCCGGCCGCACCGCCAGGGTGGCGCCGTCGGCGCAGCCGAGGCGGGCGGCGAGGGGGCCGTCGAAGAAATTGGTCTCGCCGATGAAATGGGCGACGAAGCGCCGCTCGGGCCGGTCGTAGATGTCGCGCGGGCCGCCGATCTGCAGGATCTCGCCCTGGCTCATCACCGCGATCCGGTCCGACATGGTCAACGCTTCCTCCTGGTCGTGGGTGACGAAGATGAAGGTGATGCCGGTCTCGGTCTGCAGCCGCTTCAGCTCGATCTGCATCTCCTTTCTCAGCTTGAGGTCGAGGGCCGACAGCGGCTCGTCCAGCAGCAGCACCTGCGGCTCGCTGGCCAGGGCGCGGGCCAAGGCGACGCGCTGCTGCTGCCCGCCGGACAGCTGCGCCGGCTTGCGGTGCTCCATCCCGCCCAGCTTTACCAGGGCGATCATATCGGCGACGCGGGCGTCGGCCCGGGCGCGGTCGACGCCTTTCATCTCCAGGCCGAAGCGGATGTTCTCGCGCACCGTCATGTGCGGGAACAGGGCGTAGCTCTGGAACACCGTGTTCACCGGCCGCCTGTGAGGCGGCAGCCCTTCGATCGGCTTGCCGTGCAGCAGGATGTGGCCGCTGGTCGGCTCCTCGAATCCGGCGATCATGCGGAGGAGGGTGGTCTTGCCGCAGCCGGACGGCCCCAGAAGGGTGAAGAACTCGTTGTCCCGGATCTGGACCGATACGCCGTTCAGGGCCCTGACCGCCCCGCTCTGCTCGCTGCCGAACACTTTGGTCACGTCGACAACGTCGATTGCCGTCCCTGTCAAGATGGCCTCGTTTTTTGTTTCGGCAGGGCGCGAGCCTCGGGGGCGGACCGTCGGGGACCCCTGGCGGCACCGCGCCTGGCCGGCCGGGATCCCTCGGATCTCCCGCTTCCGGCCGCTGCGCTGCTGGGAACGATATCAGCAGGTGCCGCGGGCAATCGCAAGCCTATCCCGCCTGCCGTTCGCGCAAGAAAAAACCCGCCGTCGCCGGCGGGGTTCCTTCGGGTCGGGATGATCGCTTGGCCATAGGCCCCAATCCCCGAACTGTCATCGCCGGGCTTGACCCGGCGATCCAGGGGCCACCCAGTGCGGCTTCGACATCTCTGGATGCCCGGGTCAAGCCCGGGCATGACAGGAAGGGGAAGCGGGGCGTCCGTAAGGCAGCTTCAGACCGAGTAGTACATCTGGAACTCGATCGGGTGCGGGGTGTGCTCGAAGGCGTACACCTCTTCCCACTTCAGCTCGAGATAGGCCTCGATCATGTCCTTGCTGAAGACGTCGCCCTTCAGCAGGAAGGCGTGGTCGGCCTCGAGCGCCAGCAGCGCCTCGCGCAGCGAGCCGCAGACGGTCGGGACGTTCTTCAGCTCTTCCGGCGGCAGGTCGTACAGGTTCTTGTCCATCGCCTCGCCCGGATGGATCTTGTTCTGGATGCCGTCCAGGCCGGCCATCAGCATGGCCGAGAAGGCGAGGTAGGGGTTGGCGCTCGGGTCCGGGAACCGCACCTCGACGCGCTTGCCCTTCGGCGAGGAGACGTAGGGGATGCGGCAGGAGGCGGAGCGGTTGCGGGCCGAATAGGCCAGCAGCACCGGCGCCTCGAAGCCCGGGATCAGGCGCTTGTAGCTGTTGGTCGACGGGTTGGTCAGGGCGTTCAGCGCCTTGGCGTGCTTGATGATGCCGCCGATGTAGTACAGCGCGGTGTCCGACAGGTCGGCATAGCCCGAGCCGGCGAAGGTCGGCTTGCCTTCCTTCCAGATCGACTGGTGGACATGCATGCCCGAGCCGTTGTCGCCCTTGACCGGCTTCGGCATGAAGGTCGCGCTCTTGCCATAGGCGTCGGCGACGTTGTGGATCACGTATTTGTAGAGCTGCAGCGCGTCCGCGGCCTTGATCAGCGTCGCGAACTTGATGCCGAGCTCATGCTGCGAGGAGGCGACCTCGTGGTGGTGCTTCTCGACCTCGACGCCCATCTCGCCCAGCGTCGTCAGCATCTCGGCGCGGAGATCGTGTGCGGCATCCAGCGGCGGCACCGGGAAGTAGCCGCCCTTCGGCTGCACGCGGTGGCCACGGTTGCCGTCCGGGTAGACCTTGCCGCTGTTCTCCGACGCGTCCTCGCTGTCCAGGTAGTAGAAGGCGGAGGTCGTGTTCTGCTGGTAGCGAACATCGTCGAAGATGAAGAACTCGGCCTCGGGGCCGAAATAGGCGGTGTCGCCGATGCCGAGCGACGCCATGTAGCGCTCCGCCGACTTGGCGATCGAGCGCGGGTCGCGGCTGTAGGGCTGGCCGGTGGCCGGTTCCAGGATGTCGCAGGTGATGTTCAGCTGCGCCTGGGCGGCGAAGGGGTCCATGACCGCGGTGTCGGCGTCCGGCATCAGGATCATGTCGGACTCGTTGATCGCCTTCCAGCCGGCGATCGAGGAACCGTCGAACATGACGCCGTCGGTCAGCATGTCCTCGTCCACCGTCGAGACGTGCTGGCTGACGTGATGCACCTTCCCGCGGAAGTCGGTGAAGCGGAAATCGACGTATTTGACGTCGTTCTCTTTGATCAGATCGAGGACCTTGGTCACACCGTCGGCCATGATGGTTTTTTCCTGTGTTTGGACTGTACGCGAGTGTTCTTATGAGAGGCGTTCTTGGGCGGCAAGCTCGGACGGCCGATGCTCAGATGGCGTCGGCGCCCTTCTCTCCGGTGCGGATGCGGATGACCTCCTCCACCGGGGTGACGAAGATCTTACCGTCGCCGATCCGGCCGGTCTGGGCAGCCTGCTGGATGGCCTCGATCGCACGTTCGACCAGGGCGTCCTCCATGACCACCTCGACCTTCACCTTGGGCAGGAAGTCGACCACGTATTCCGCGCCGCGGTAGAGCTCGGTGTGGCCCTTCTGGCGGCCGAAGCCCTTCGCCTCGGTCACGGTGATGCCCTTGATCCCGACCTCGTGAAGGGCCTCCTTCACCTCGTCGAGCTTGAACGGCTTGATGATGGCTTCGACTTTCTTCATGGGTTCGGAACCGTTCCCTGGATCATTTGCGCGCCACCGCCGGGTGCGGAACGCTCTCGCCGACATGTGAAGCAAGCCCCGTGCCAGTCGCCGACTCCGCGTCGGCGACCGGGGATGAAAAGAGGCTTGCTCAGAATTTAGGCATAGTGCTGCTTCTTTAGGCTTCGATCAAGCCGGACAGGGCGCCGGCCATACGGTCCACGGCCTGCCGGATGGCCTCGACGCTGTTGGCATAGGACAGGCGCAGGAAGCCTTCGCCCATGGCGCCGAAGCTGGTGCCGGCGATGGTGGCGACGCCGCATTCCTCCAGCAGCTTCGTCTGCAGCGCCTTGGCCGTCATCCCGGTGCCGGTGATGTTGGGGAACGCATAGAACGCTCCGCCCGGCTCGACGCAGCGCACGCCGGGCAGCCGGTTCAGTGCGTCGACCACCACGCGGCGGCGTTCGGCGAAGGCGGCGCACATCGTGTCGACCGCATCCTGCGGCCCCTGCAGCGCGGCGATGCCGGCGTATTGGGCGGCGGCGTTGACGCAGGAATGGGAGTTCACAGCCAGCCGCGTCGCACCTTCGCGCAGCGCCTTGGGCCACACGCTCCACCCCAGCCGCCAGCCGGTCATGGCATAGGTCTTCGACCAGCCGTCCAGGAGGATCACCCGGTCGCGCAGGGCGGGGTAGGAGAGGAAGCAGCCGTGCTCCGCCCCATCATAGAGGATGCGGCTGTAGATCTCGTCGCTCAGCACCGCGACATGCGGGTGCCGCTCCAGCCCTTCGGCCAGGCGGTCCAGCTCGGCCTTCGGCACCACGCCGCCGGTCGGGTTGGCCGGGCTGTTGATGATCAGGAGGCGGGTGCGCGGCGTGATCTGGGCCAGCACCTCCTCGGCCGAGAAGGCGAATCCGTTCTCCTCGCGCAGCCGCACCGGCACCGGCGTCGCCCCGGTGAAGCGGATGGCGGATTCGTAGATCGGGAATCCGGGGTTGGGGTACAGGATCTCGGCCCCCGGCTCACCGAACATCAGGATGGCGAACCACATGGTCACCTTGCCGCCCGGCATGATCACCACGTCGTCCGGGTCGACCGTGACGCCGCGCCGGGCCTCCAGGTCGTCGGCCACGGCCCGGCGCAGCGCCGGGATGCCGCCGGCCGGGGTATAGCCGTGATGGCCGTCGCGCAGCGCCTTCACCGCCGCCTCGACGATGTGGTCGGGGGTGCGGAAATCGGGCTGGCCGATGCCGAGATTGATGATGTCGCGGCCCTGCGCCGCCAGCGCCTGGGCCCGCGCCAGCACGTCGAACGCGGTCTCGGTGCCGAGATTGGCCATGGCGGCCGCCTGAATCAGCATCATGCCTTCCCCTGAATGAGTGTGTCGGGGCGGACTATGCCGCCTTGCGCCGCCGCGGTCATTCCCGGCAGCGGCCCCGATCGGCGGGAATGCGTCTTGACGCCGTCGCGGCGATGCCTCATATGAGCCGCCGCTAACGCTGTGGCGGCCATAGCTCAGTTGGTAGAGCACTCGGTTGTGGTCCGAGATGTCACGGGTTCGAGTCCCGTTGGTCGCCCCATTTCCCTTCCTCCCCATCGTCTGATACGCCTGTTCCGACCGCATCGGAGGAGGCTGCCTTGTATCGACCGAACGCCGCGAAACGGAAGCTGCGGGCGGGTGAGCCCGTCTATGGCTGCTGGCAGGGCATCGGCCATTCGCTGATCACCGAGCTGCTCGGCCTCGCCGGCTACGACATCGTGCTGCTCGACCACGAGCACGGGCCGGCCGCGGTCGCCGATGCCGTGCCCAGCCTGCAGGCCCTGGCCGGCACCCCGGCCACCGGCATCGTCCGCATGCCCTGGAACGACCCGGTCTACGCCAAACGCATCCTCGACATCGGCGCCGAGGGCGTGATGGTGCCGCAAGTCAATTCCAGGGCCGAGGCGGAGGCCGCGGTCGCCGCCTGCCGCTATCCGCCGGCCGGCATCCGCGGCGTCGCCTACGGCATCGCCCGCGGCGCCGATTTCGGCCTGGCGCCCGACTATCAGCAGACCATCTCCGACAACCTCCTGATTCTGTGCCAGATCGAGACCCGGCAGGCGGTGGAGGCGATTCCCGACATCGCCGCGGTCGACGGCGTCGACGGGCTGTTCATCGGCCCCTGGGACCTGTCCGGCAGCCTCGGCAAGCTCGGCCGCTTCGACGACCCGGAGGTGCGCGACACGATTCGCCGGGCCGAACGCGCCATCCAGGACAGCGGCAAATGGCTCGGCTCGCTGCCCTCGCTCGGCCGTTCGCCCGCCGAAATGGTGCGGGACGGCTGCCGCATCGTCATCGGCCCGGCCGAGATCACCCTGCTGCGCGACGCGGCCCGGGCCGATGTCGCCGCCTTTCGGGCCGCCTTCAAGGAGGCGGTCGGGACGGCGGGCCGGTGACCGTATCCGACCTCGCCCTGTTGACCGCGGCGGAGATGGCCGAGGCCGACCGCCGCACCATCGCCGCCGGCACCCCCGGCATCGTGCTGATGGAGCGGGCGGGGGCGGCGGTGGCGCGGGCGATCCGCGCCCGCTGGTCGCCGCGCCCGGTCGCGGTGCTGTGCGGCCCCGGCAACAACGGCGGCGACGGCTGGGTCATCGGCCGCCTGCTGGCGGAGCGGGGCTGGCCGGTGCGGCTGGCCTCGCTGGTCCCGGTCAAGTCCCTGAAGGGCGACGCGGCTGAGGCGGCAGGGCGGTGGCGGGGCAGGGTGGAGGCGCCGGCCCCGGCGGTGCTGGACGGCGCCGGGCTCATCGTCGACGCGCTGTTCGGCGCCGGGCTGAACCGGGCGCCGGAGGGCAAGGCCGCGGCCCTGATCGAGGCGGCGGCCGGCTCCGGCCTGCCGGTGGTCGCGGTGGATGTGCCCAGCGGCCTGTTCGGCGACGACGGCTCCGCCCCCGGACCGGTGGCGCCGGCGGCGTTGACGGTCACCTTCTTCCGCCGCAAGCCCGGCCACCTCCTGTTGCCCGGCCGCGGCCTCTGCGGCGAGACCCGGGTGGCCGATATCGGCATCGCCGCCGCGGTGCTCGACGCGATCGGGCCGCGGCTGCACGAGAACGGGCCGGCGCTGTGGCGTGCGGCCCTGCCGCACACGGCGCCGGCGCAGCACAAATACGATCGCGGCCATCCGCTGATCCTGGCCGGCGGCAGCCTGACCGGCGCGGCCCGGCTGGCGGCACGGGCGGCGCGTCGGGTCGGCGCCGGCCTGCTCACCGTGGTCGCGCCCGAGGCGGCGCTGCCGGCCTTCCGCGCCGACTGGCCCGGCGCCATGGCGCTGCCGATGGAGCGCTGGGACGGGCTGCTGGCCGACCGGCGCCTGGGCCCGGTGCTGATCGGCCCCGGCGGCGGGGCCGGGCCGGCGCTGCGCCAGGCGGTCGCGGCGGTGCGCGAAACCGGCAAGTCGCTGGTGCTCGATGCCGACGGCCTCGCCAGCTATGCCGGCGAGCCGCAGGCGCTGGCCGGGCTGCTGGACACCGATTGCGTGCTGACCCCGCATCAGGGCGAGTTCGACCGGCTGTTCGGCAAGGCCGACGCCCCGCGCCTGGTCCGGGCGCGCCAGGCCGCGGCCCTGGTCGGCGCCGTGGTGGTGCTGAAGGGGGCCGACACCATCATCGCCGCGCCGGACGGGCACGCGGTGGTCAACGCCAACGCACCGCCGACCCTGGCCACCGGCGGCACCGGCGACGTCCTGGCCGGGATCGTGCTGGGGCTGAAGGCGCAGGGCATGCCCGGCTTCGAGGCCGCCTGCGCCGCCGTCTGGCTGCACGGCGCCGCGGCCCAGCGGGTCGGCGCCGGGCTGATCGCCGAGGACGTGGTCGACGCCCTGCCGGCTGTGCTCGACCGGCTGTAGCCCCGCGTTTTGCCTGTCGCCCGCAAAAACCCTGTGCTATGACCGCCCCTTCGCAGGGCCGACTCCCTTCGTTGCCCGCCTTTTTGTGCGCGTTTTCGGGGGCGGGCAGGGGTGGGGGTCTTCGCGGGCGTGGCGGAATTGGTAGACGCACTGGATTTAGGTTCCAGCGGCGAAAGCCGTGGGGGTTCAAATCCCTCCGCCCGCACCATTGAACATCTCGACAGGGCACAGCTCGACCGACCTGTCACATCGACGGATTCCTGAAGACCGATGCAAGTGATCGAAACCAGCACCGAGGGTCTGCGGCACGAGTTCAAGATCGTCGTGCCGGCGGCCGACATCGAACAGCGCGTCCAGACGGAGCTCGTCAAGCTCGCGGGCCGGGTCAAGCTCCCGGGCTTCCGCCCCGGCAAGGTGCCGGTGTCGCTGATGAAGCAGCGCTACGGCAAGTCGGTCATGGGCGAGGTCCTGGAAGGCGCCGTCGACGAGGGCACCCGTCAGGCGCTGGAGGAGCGCAACCTGCGCCCGGCGCTGCGCCCGAAGGTCGAGGTGACCAGCTTCGACGAGGGCAAGGACCTGGAGTACAAGGTCGATGTCGAGGTGCTGCCGGAGATCACCGCGCCGGCCTTCGACAGCGTCGAGATCGACCGCCCGGTCGCCGAGGTGACCGAGGAGCAGATCTCGGCCGGCCTGACCCGGATCGCCGAGACCCGCCGCAAGTTCGAGCCGGTGACCGAGGAGCGCGGCGTCGAGACCGGCGACGTCGCCGTCATCGACTTCGAGGGCAGCCTCGACGGCGCCGCGCCGAGTGAGGAGATGTCCGGCAAGGACTTCCGCCTGGAGATCGGCTCGAACCGCTTCATCCCGGGCTTCGAGGAGCAGCTGATCGGCAAGAAGCCGGGCGAGCACGTCACCGTCTCGCTGAGCTTCCCCGAGGAGTATCCGAGCCCGGAGCATGCCGGCAAGCCGGCGAAGTTCGAGGTCGACGTCAAGTCGATCGAGCAGGGCGTGGTGCCCGAGGTGAACGAGGACTTCGCCAAGGAGCTGGGCTTCGAGGATCTCGAAGGCCTGCGCAACGCGGTCAAGGGCCAGACCGAGCAGGAGTTCGGCCGGGTGTCGCGCCTGCGCGCCAAGCGCAAGCTGCTCGACAAGCTGGCCGAGCTGGTCGACTTCGCCGTGCCGCAGGGCATGGTCGACCTCGAGTTCGACCAGATCTGGCAGCAGGTGCAGCAGTCGATCGAGACCGGCGGCGACGACAATCCGGACAAGAACAAGCCGGAGGACGAGCTGAAGGCCGAATACCGCGGCATCGCCGAGCGCCGCGTCCGCCTGGGCCTGCTGTTCGCCGAGATCGGCCGCGCCGAGAACGTCGAGGTGTCGCAGGAAGAGCTGAACCGCGCCCTGATCGCCGAGGCCCGCCGCTATCCGGGCCAGGAGCAGCAGGTCGTCGACTTCTTCCGCAAGAACCCGCAGGCGATCGAGAATCTGCGGGCCCCGCTGTTCGAGGAGAAGGTCGTCGACGTCATCCTCGGCAAGATCAAGGTCAACGACACCACCGTGACGCCGGAGGAGCTGGCGCGCGACCCGGACGAGGACGAGGCGGTCGAGGCCAAGCCGGCCGACGCCAAGCCCGCCAAGGGCAAGGCGGCCAAGTCCAAGGCCGCAGCCGAGACCGAGGGCGCCGACGCGAAGGCCGCCGACACTGACGCCGCCGACACCGGCACCGGCGCCTGACCGGTTGAAGGGCGCTGCGGACCTCCCCTAATGTAGGGGTGAGCCGCGGCGCCCTGCCGGCCCGCGCGAGCCTTCGAGGAACGGAATGCCTCCGTATCAGCCGAGCACGAACAGTCTCGTCCCCTACGTCATTGAGACGACGAACCGGGGCGAACGAATTTCCGACATCTACTCCCGGCTCCTGCGGGAACGGATCATCTTTCTGACCGGGCCGATCTACGACGAGCTCGCCAGCCTCGTCTGCGCCCAGCTGCTGTTTCTCGAATCCGAGAACCCGAAGAAGGACATCGCCTTCTACATCAACTCGCCGGGCGGGGTGATCACGGCGGGCATGGCGATCTACGACACCATGCAGTACATCCAGCCGCAGATCATGACCGTCTGCATCGGCCAGGCGGCGTCGATGGGCTCGCTGCTGCTGGCGGCCGGCGCCCCGGGCAAGCGCTTCGCGCTGCCGAACAGCCGCATCATGGTGCACCAGCCCTCCGGCGGCGCCCGCGGCCAGGCTTCGGACATCGAGATCCAGGCGCGCGAGATCCTGAAGCTGCGCCAGCGGCTGAACGAGGTCTATGTCAAGCACACCGGCCAGAGCCTCGAGGAGATCGAGCGCTCGATGGATCGCGACAAGTTCATGTCGGCCGATGAAGCCAAGGGCTTCGGCATCGTCGACGAGGTCGTCGAGCGGCGTCCGACCGTTGCCGAATAATCGATCTCTTTGCCCGCGGCCCTACCGATCCGGGCCGAAGGGCGCTATCTTGATTCGTGATGATGCGGATCTGCCTTGCACCGGGACGACCTTGTTGCAGGGTGGAGACGCCGCCATCTGGAGGCAGCCGCATCCCGGCCCGCGAGTTCGTTTCCCCGCGGCGGGGGGCACGCGGATCGGTATCGCGGATGCGGAAGTGAGGCAGTGATGGGTAAGACCGCAGGCGGTGACTCGAAGAACACGCTCTACTGCTCGTTCTGCGGCAAGAGCCAGCACGAGGTTCGCAAGCTCATTGCGGGCCCGACTGTGTTCATCTGCGACGAGTGCGTCGAGCTGTGCACCGACATCATCCGCGAGGAGAACAAGACCACGCTGGTCAAGAACCGCGACGGGGTCCCGACGCCGAAGGACATCCGCAAGGTTCTCGATGACTACGTGATCGGCCAGGAGCACGCGAAGAAGGTGCTCTCGGTCGCCGTGCACAACCACTACAAGCGGCTGGCGCACGGGCAGAAGAACGGCGAGGTCGAGCTCGCGAAGTCGAATATCCTGCTGATCGGGCCGACCGGCTGCGGCAAGACGCTCCTGGCCCAGACCCTGGCCCGCATCCTCGACGTCCCCTTCACCATGGCCGACGCCACGACGCTGACCGAGGCGGGCTATGTCGGCGAGGATGTCGAGAACATCATCCTCAAGCTGCTGCAGGCCGCCGACTACAATGTCGAGCGGGCGCAGCGCGGCATCGTCTACATCGACGAGGTCGACAAGATCAGCCGCAAGTCGGACAACCCCTCGATCACCCGCGACGTCTCGGGCGAGGGCGTGCAGCAGGCCCTGCTGAAGATCATGGAAGGCACCATCGCGTCGGTGCCGCCCCAGGGCGGGCGCAAGCACCCGCAGCAGGAGTTCCTGCAGGTCGACACCACCAACATCCTGTTCATCTGCGGCGGCGCCTTCTCCGGGCTGGAGAAGATCATCTCCCAGCGCGGCCGCGGCAGCTCGCTCGGCTTCGGCGCCGACGTGCGCGGGCCGGACGAGCGGACGACCGGCGAGATCTTCAGCGAGGTCGAGCCCGAGGATCTGCTGAAGTTCGGCCTGATCCCCGAATTCGTCGGCCGCCTGCCGGTGGTGGCGACGCTCGAGGACCTCGACTCGGACGCGCTGATCGAGATCCTGTCCAAGCCGAAGAACGCGCTGGTGAAGCAGTACCAGCGCCTGTTCGAGATGGAGGACGTGCATCTGTCGCTGACCGACGATGCCCTGAAGGGCATCGCCAACCGGGCGATCCAGCGCAAGACCGGAGCGCGCGGCCTGCGCTCGATCATGGAGAGCATCCTGCTCGAGCCGATGTACGACCTGCCGAGCATGAACGGCGTGGTCGAGATCGTGGTCAACCGCGAGGTGGTCGACGGCCGCGCCAAGCCGCTCCTGATCTACGCCGAGAAACAGCAGGACCGCGCTCCCGGCGCCTGAGAACGGGCTAGCGATCGTTCCTGACCGACCTGACAGCCGATGTCTCGCGACATCGGCTGTTTCGTTTCGTAATTGCCGCAGGCCGCCGCCTTTGGCTTGCCAGGATCGGCCGATTGGGTTCTTGTGACCTGATCATGAGGGCTGCAGCATTCCCGTCCCTTGAACGGCCTCCGGTCATCGCCACGTCTATTGGGCGCGCCGGGTCCCCTTCGTCCGGCGCCGGCGCGGCGCCGCTCCTCGGGCCGCTGCCCACCCCAGTAAGGCAGAACGCATGTTGAACCTGAACAAAGACACGCTGTACCCGGTGTTGCCTCTGAGGGACATCGTGGTCTTCCCGCACATGATCGTGCCCTTGTTCGTCGGCCGCGAGAAATCAGTCCGTGCGCTCGAGGACGTGATGAAGGAGGACAAGCAGATCCTCCTGGTCACCCAGCGCAACGCCTCGCAGGACGACCCGTCGCCGGAGGAGATCTTCGACGTCGGCACGATCGGGACGGTGCTGCAGCTGCTGAAGCTGCCGGACGGGACCGTCAAGGTGCTGGTCGAGGGCGTCAAGCGCGCCCGCATCGTGCGCTACGCCGACAACCCCGAATTCTTCCAGGCCCAGGTCGAGCCGCTCGAGGAGGTCACCGCCGACCCGCAGGAGGTCGAGGCGCTGGGCCGCGCCGCGGTCGCCCAGTTCGAGCAGTACATCAAGCTCAACAAGAAGATCCCGCCGGAGGTGCTGGTCTCGGTCAACCAGATCGAGGACGGCGCCAAGCTGGCCGACACCATCGCCGCCCATCTGTCGCTGAAGATCCCCGAGAAGCAGCAGATTCTCGAGATCGCCTCGATCACCGAGCGGCTGGAGAAGGTCTACGGCTTCATGGAGGGCGAGATCGGCGTCCTCCAGGTGGAGAAGCGCATCCGCAGCCGCGTCAAGCGGCAGATGGAGAAGACCCAGCGCGAGTACTACCTGAACGAGCAGCTGAAGGCGATCCAGAAGGAGCTCGGCGAGGGCGAGGACGGCCGCGACGAGGCGGCGGAGCTCGAGGAGCGGATCAACAAGGTCAAGCTGACCAAGGAGGCCCGCGACAAGGCCATGGCCGAGCTGAAGAAGCTGCGGTCGATGAGCCCGATGTCGGCCGAGGCCACGGTGGTCCGCAACTACCTCGACTGGATGCTGTCGATTCCGTGGAAGCAGCGGACCCGGATCAAGAAGGACCTGCTGCACGCCGAGCAGGTGCTGAACGACGACCATTACGGCCTGGAGAAGGTCAAGGAGCGCGTGCTGGAGTACTTGGCCGTGCAGCAGCGGACCAACAAGATCCGCGGCTCGATCCTGTGCCTCGTGGGCCCGCCGGGCGTCGGCAAGACCTCGCTGGGCAAGTCGATCGCCAAGGCCACCGGCCGCAACTTCGTGCGCATGTCGCTGGGCGGTGTCCGCGACGAGGCGGAGATCCGCGGCCACCGGCGGACCTATATCGGCTCGATGCCCGGCAAGGTCATCCAGGGCATGAAGAAGGCCAAGTCGTCGAACCCGCTGTTCCTGCTCGACGAGATCGACAAGCTGGGCGCCGACTATCGCGGCGACCCGTCCTCGGCCTTGCTCGAGGTGCTGGATCCGGAGCAGAACGCGACCTTCAACGACCACTACCTCGAGGTCGATTACGACCTGTCGGACGTGATGTTCATCTGCACGGCCAACAGCCTGCGCATGCCGCAGCCGCTGATGGACCGCATGGAGATCATCCGCATCCCCGGCTACACCGAGGATGAGAAGATCGAGATCGCCAAGCGCCACCTGATCCAGAAGCAGGCCGAGGCCAACGGCCTGAAGAAGGGCGAGTGGACGCTGACCGACGAGGCGCTGCGCGACCTGATTCGCTACTACACCCGGGAGGCGGGCGTCCGCAGCCTGGAGCGCGAGATCGCGGGCCTGGCGCGCAAGGCGGTGCGCGAGATCCTGTCGACCGACGTCAAGAAGATCGTCGTCAAGCCGGAGGATCTCGACAAATATGCCGGCGTGCGCAAGTTCCGCTACGGCGAGGCGGAACTCGAGGACATGGTCGGCGTCGTCACCGGCCTGGCCTGGACCGAGGTCGGCGGCGAGATCCTGTCGATCGAGGCCGTGCCGGTCCCCGGCCGCGGCCGCGTGGTGGCGACCGGCAAGCTCGGCGACGTGATGAAGGAATCGGTGCAGGCGGCGGAAAGCTTCGCCAAGGCCCGTGCCGTGTCCTTCGGCATCAAGCCGACGCTGTTCGGCAAGCGCGACATCCATGTCCACGTGCCGGAGGGGGCGACCCCGAAGGACGGGCCGTCGGCCGGTGTCGCCATGGTCACGGCCATCGTCTCGGCGCTGACCGGAAACCCGGTCCGCCGCGACGTGGCGATGACCGGTGAGGTCACCCTGCGCGGGCGCGTGCTGCCGATCGGCGGGCTGAAGGAAAAGCTGCTGGCGGCGGTGCGGGCCGGCATCAAGACGGTGATTATTCCGAAGGACAATGAAAAAGACCTTGCGGATATTCCGGATTCGGTGAAGAAGGCCCTGGCAATCCTGCCGACTGCCAGTGTCGAGGAGGTTCTGAAGAACGCCCTGGTGCGTCCTCTGGAGCCGATCGAATGGAAGGATACGGATGTGGACGACATCGCCCCCGTCGCCGCTGATGGCGACGACGAAGCGGTGATCCGCCACTGAATGATTGCGGCGGCCTTGGAACTCGGCAGAATTCCATGTGTTTCAGGGCCGCCGACGATTGACCGTGTTTCCGCGATACGCTTACAGTTCGTGACGTTTCGGTGTCGGGAAAAGGCGCATCGAACGGTTGTCGGTTTGGAGAGTACCTAGCCTGTATCCGGCGAACCCGCCGGAACGACCAACACAGAGCCTAAAGGAGGCCGACACGTGAACAAGAACGATCTCGTCGCACACGTCGCGGAAAGCACCGGTCTGTCGCGTGCCGATGCTGGCAACGCCATCGACAGCTTCATCGACGGCGTCACCAAGACGTTGACGAAGGGGGGGGAAGTCCGCCTCGTTGGGTTCGGCACCTTCGGCGTTGCGGCGCGTGCCGCGTCCGAGGGCCGCAATCCGCGGACCGGCGAGACCATCAAGATCGCCGCCTCCAAGCAGGTCAAGTTCAAGGCCGGCAAGGGTCTGAAGGATGCCGTCAACGGCGCTGGCGGCAAGAAGAAGTAAGCCTCCGCGCTTGTGACCGAACCGGCCGGTCGGCGCCTTGGGCCGACCGGCCGCGTCAATTGCCGGCCCCCCCGCAAAGCCGCCCCGGGGGCCCCCCGGCGCGAAACTCAGGCGGGAGAGCAAAAGGTTTTAAACAGTCTAATATA
>NZ_JBHYMS010000005.1:161228-190961 GCF_042743185.1 Inquilinus sp. NPDC058860
GCGCCTTGGCCCGACCGGCCGCTTCATGTCCGGACCCCGCGGAATCGCCTCCGCGGGTCCGCCCGGGCGATTAGCTCAGTCGGTAGAGCATCGGTTTTACACACCGAGTGTCGGCGGTTCGAGCCCGTCATCGCCCACCAGTTTCCGGCCGCCGCGGCTAGGCGAATCCCTCGATCCGGCCGCTGCGAAAATCCCGCCCCGCCCGCTGGCAATTCAAGTTGACAGCCCCCGGTGGAGTGGGTATCTCAAGCGCCTCGCCGCGATGAGCGGCCAGATGCGCGGGTGTAGCTCAGTTGGTTAGAGCGCCGGCCTGTCACGCCGGAGGCCGCGGGTTCAAGTCCCGTCACTCGCGCCACTTCCTGTTTTCCGGTCTCGCTCCGGGTTTCGGCGCTCCGCCGAAGGCCCCGTGATCGTTGCCGGCACCCTGCGCGGGTGTAGCTCAGTTGGTTAGAGCGCCGGCCTGTCACGCCGGAGGCCGCGGGTTCAAGTCCCGTCACTCGCGCCACTTCCCCCAAATCATCGATATTCGGCCGTGGCGCTTGGAGCGTCCGGTTCAGCCGATTCTCGCCAGCGCCGGAAACGTCTGGAGGAACCAGACGGAGATATCGGTCATCCGGCCTGACATCATGACGATGCCCATGGCCACCATGACGGCGCCGGCACCGCGCTGGAGATGCCGCCCGAGCCTGCGCGTGGACCTCAGCCTGACGAACGCCTGATCCGCGAACAGGGCGCTCAGCAGGAATGGAACGCCGAGGCCGAGCGAGTAGAGGCCGAGCAGGGCAATGCCGTTCGCGACGGTGGCGGCCGAGGCACTGACCATCAGAATGGCGCCCAGCACCGGGCCGATGCAGGGCGTCCAGCCGAAGGCGAAGGCCAGACCGAGGACATAGGCGGCGATCGGATGGCCGCCGCGCAGATCGGCATGGGCCCGAAGATCCCGCTGGAGCCAGCCGAGCGGCAGCAGGCCGACCATGAGCAGCCCGAACAGGATGACAAGCGCCCCGCCGATCAGATTCGCCTCGTACCGGTAGGAAAGCAGGAGCTGCCCCAAAGCCGTGGCGCTGGCGCCGAGCAGGATGAACACCGTTGAGAAGCCGAGGACGAAGAACGTCCCCAGGCCCAAAACGGCGAGCCGGGCAGCCACATCGACTCGCCGGTCGTCGCCGTGCAGGGACTGGCCGGCGACATAAGAGAGATAGCCCGGCACCAGCGGCAGCACGCAGGGCGACAGGAACGAGACGACGCCGGCCGCGAAGGCGGTCATGAGGCCGATGCCGGAGAGCTCGAGCATGATCGTCAGAACCAGCCGCGCAGCCGATCCCAGAAGGACGGCTCCGGCTCGGGGTGGAGGTCGTTCACCAGCGCGTCGACATAGACGACGAGGTTGACCGGATCGAAGCCAAGCCCGTGGAAGTTGGCGCGAAAGTTGCCGCCGCGGTCGATCACATGGGTGACGACGCCGTGGATCTCGACCCCGCCCTCGATCTCCCGGAACTGGTGGCCGAAGCGCTTCACCAGGCTGCGCGTCTCCTCCGGGCGGGCGGGACCGCTGGTCAGGAAGACCCAGTTCACCGGGTCGAGATTGTGGGCCCGGCCGTAGTCCTTCATCACTTCGGGCGTATCGCGGACCGGGTCGGTGGTGATGGTGACGAACTGAACCCGGTCGCGCATCGGCGTCTCGTCCACCTTCTCCTGGATCCGGGCGATCAGGTCGGCATGCAGCGGGCACTCGTCGGTGCAACTGGCATAGATGAAGTGCAGCACCACGACCTTGCCCTTGAAGTCCGCCAGGGAGACGGGGCGGCCGTCGGCGTCCTGCAGCGTGAACTCCGGCGCCGGACGGCCCGGCTTCGGCTCGAAGTACTTCTCCTGCTCCCGGATGCGCTGCTCGACATTGTGCAGGGAATGGGCCAGCGCGACCGCGGGGATCGCGGCACCCAGTAGGAGGCCCAGCAGCGCCGTCAGGGCACGCATCGCCAAGATCATCGCCACAGATCCATTCGCTCGACGAGAAGGCGGGCCGGGACCCCGAGGGCCCCGACCCGATCGCAAGGGTTCAGCCGCCCTGCTTCTGCGGCGCTGTGCCCGGCTCCTGAGGTTGCGCCTTGGACTGCATCATCTTGTTGCAGTTCTCCATCATCTCGCTCATCTGGGTCATCATCTTCATCATAGGCATCATTCCGTCGCCCTGCTGACCCATCATGCCGTCCATGGGCTGGTCGGGCGCCGCGGGCGGCTGCGCCGGGGGTTTCTGCTCCTGGGCGAAGACGGTGCCGGTCAGCCCGGCGGCAAGGGCGGTGACGGCAAGCAAGGTGCTGAAGCGGTTACGCATGATCTTTCCTCCTCGGTTGGCCTGTCGTGGGGTGGTGGTCGAAAGCTCCGTCATGGTCTTCTCTCCTCAGTTGCTGGAAACGTGCCGGCCCATGCCCTCCCGGATCAGCGCCTTGATCTCGGGGCTGTCCCATTCGGCCGGGCCGGTCGCACGGCCGATCTCCCGGCCTTCACCGTTGATCAGCAGCGTGGTCGGGATGCCGGCCACATGGAGGGCGCGGGTGGAGGCGCTGGGCGGATCGAGATAGACGGCGAGATGCGTCAGCCCGATCTCGCCGAAGAAGGCGCGGACGGGGGCCAAGCCGCCGCGGTCGATCGATAGCGCGACCACCTGGAAATCCGAGCCGCCCATCTCCGCCTGCAGCCGGTCGAGCGACGGCATCTCCTCGCGGCATGGCGCGCACCAGGTGGCCCAGATGTTGAGCAGCACGGTGCGGCCCCTGAAGCCGTCGAGGCTAAGCGGGGCGCCACCGGCATCGGTGAAGCCGAAGACCGGCACGAGGAGCGGCCGGTCGTGCAGGACCAGGTGGGAGACCGGCGCCGTCGGTGCCTGGCTCGGCGACCGGTCGCCGGATCGGCTGGCGATCAGCGCGATGCCGGCGATCGCACCGGCGACGAGCCAGAGCGACAGGACCAGGCGCCGGCGCGGCAGGAAGGTGCCCATCGCCGCACCGTCACTCCTCGACATAGACCGTTGGCGCCGCGCCGTCCTTGGTCACGGCATAGATGGTGAACGGCCCGGTCTTCTCTCCGACCATGCCGGGCGAGCCCATCGGCATGCCGGGCAGGGTGATGCCGGCGATCTTCGGCCGCTCCGACAACAGCTTGCGGATCACGCCGACCGGAATGTGACCGTCGACGACATAGCCGTCGACGAACATGGTGTGGCAGCCCTGCATCTCGACGGGGACGCCTGCCTCCGCGCTGATCTGGGCCAGGTCGTTCGACGGCTTGACGTCGACGGTGAGGCCGCTGTCGCGGAGATAGGCGGCGTAGCCCTCGCAGCAGCTGCATTGCGGGCTCTTGTACAGGGTCGCCGCGATCGGATCGGCCAGGGCCGGCAGCGGCAGGGCCAGGGCAGCGAGGATGGCGGCGATACGGGACATACGGTTCATCTCGATTCTCCTGTTCGGCGAAAGCGTGGTTCAGGCGACGCGCAGCACGGTCATCAGGCCGGCCATCTGGTGGTCCATGACGTGGCAGTGCAGCATCCAGTCGCCGGGGGTGTCGGCGACGAAGGCGCATTCGACCGTGTCCTTCGGCGCGAAGAGCACGGTGTCGCTCCATGGCCGATGCGGGACCGACACGCCGTTGCGGCTCAGCATCCGGAAGCTGAAGCCGTGGATGTGCATCGGGTGCCACCAGGCGGTCCGGTTGCGGATGGTCAGCACGCAGGTCCGGCCGCGCCGGAGGGTGAACAGCGGCGGCATGCCGGCGTTGCCGTCGCCGGTCATCGACGAGCCGTTGATAGTCCAGGCCGCGCCACCTCCCATGCCGTGCATGCCGCCCATCCCCATCATGGTGCCGCCGCCCATCATCCCGCCCTCGAGTGTCAGCTCATGGCACTCGGCGGTGGCGAGATCGGGCTTGGGTAGAGGATTCGGCGGCAGGCGCAGCGGCGTGTCGGGTGGCTGGGCGCGGAGGGGTGGTCCCGATTCGTAGGCGAGCGTCGTCAGCGGATAGGACAGCCCGTCGTAGAAGTCGTCGATCACCCGATAGCGCTTCCCGGCCTCGCCCTGCATGTCGACCACGATGTCGAGCCGCATGGCCGGGCCGAGCAGCAGGCGCCCGCCCTCGGGTTCGTGCGGATCGCAGGGCTGGCCGTCGACCGCGACCACGACCGGGTGGTGGCCCTCGAAGCGCAGCGCCATGATGCGGGCGACCGCGGCGTTGACCAGGCGCAGTCGGACGCGCTCGCCGGCCCGCACGGGCTGACCGGTCGGGATCGTGCCGTTCAGCGTCACCAGGTTGCCGACACGGCCGGCCATCGCCGCCTCCATGCCGTTGCCGAAGCCGGCGGCGATCCGCCCGTCCCGTGTCAGCCTCCAGTCGGCGAGCATCCAGACCAGGTCGCGGTCGACCGGAACCGGCTCGGCCTCCTCGACGATCAGGACGCCGGCCAGGCCGCGCCCGAGCTGCTCCAGGCTGTGGGCATGCGGGTGATACCAGAAGGTGCCGGCATCGGGCGGCGCGAAGGCGTAGGTGAAGCGCTCGCCGGGGCGGATCGGCGCTTGGGTCAGGCCGGGCACGCCGTCCATGGCGTTGGGCAGCCGGATGCCATGCCAATGCACGGTGGTGTCCTGGTCGAGCCGGTTCTCGACCACAACCTGCAGCGCCTCGCCCTGCCGGATCCGGATCTGCGGGCCGGGCACGTGCCCGTCATAACCCCAGATCGCGGTCTCGGCCGCATCGTCGCCGAGCAGGGCGGCGCGCCCCGGTGCCGCGCTCAGGGTGGTGGCCTTCGGCTCGGCCGGGGTGGCGCGGGCTCGGGGGAGCCATGGCGACAGGGCGGCCGCGCCGCCTCCGAGCAGGACGGCACGCCGGCTCAAGGCCGGCAGAACTGGAAGGGAATGGGTCACGTCCGTCGATCCCGTCGACGACGCCCATCGGCCACGGGCGGAGGCCCGTCTGACCAAAGGCGTCAGGGAGCGGCCCGCCCGAAGGCGGGTCGCGACTCAGGCGCGGACGGTGGGTCTGGGCGGGAAGGGATCGGGGGCGGTGACTCGGCCGGGCCGGTTCTGCACGGGCCCTGGATCATGCGCGACACGGCCATGGTCGACGGGCTGCGCGACCTGGGCGGAAAGCGCCGGAACGGGCGCGCAGGCGATGGCGCAGGGTGCGCCCGCCGCCGCCTTGAGCGGCGTGCCGGTCGCGTCGCCGCAGGGTGGCATCGAGCCGTCGTGATCCATCGCCGCATGGGCCGGCGCGCAGCCGGCCATGGGCGCCCCCAGGCTCGCCTGCAGCGGCAGGGCGAGCGCGAAGACCAGAAGGGCCAGAAGCCCGACCAGCCGGCGCAGGGGGGGCGATCTCATGCCCATTAACATAGAGGCCGCTGCTCGCCGCGGCAAACGGCCCAGTGTGACGCAGGCGGCGAGCGCGGGCGGAAGCGGTTCTCGCACCCGTTCCGGAGTCGGCCCGGCGTCGCCCGTGAAGCCGCAAGATCTCAGCAAAATCATGAAGTTGAGAAGCATTCGCATCTACGAAATGTGGCGGAAATTCGCTTCTCTCGTCCGACATGCGGGCCTATAAAGGCCGCGCCGGAAGGGCGGCCGGGATGGACGGCCTTCTCGACGAAGAAAGAGATATGGGGTGGAGCGCCTGCCGATCGCGATCGCGCAGGCTCCACGTGTGACGGGTGAACGATGACGACCTCTCTAGTGTCGGAGTACTTTCCGATCCTCGTCTTCCTGGCGATCGCCATCGTGATAGCCGGCGCCGCGGTCGGCGCGTCCCTCGTCGTCGGGAAGCAGAATCCGGACAGCGAGAAGCTCTCGGCCTATGAGTGCGGCTTCGACGCCTTCGCCGATGCGCGCTCCAAGTTCGACGTCCGGTTCTATCTGGTCTCGATCCTGTTCATCATCTTCGACCTGGAAGTGGCCTTCCTGTTCCCCTGGGCGGTGGCGCTCAAGGACATCGGGATGTTCGGCTTCTGGTCGATGATGGTGTTCCTCGGCGTCCTGACCGTCGGCTTCATCTACGAGTGGAAGAAGGGAGCGCTGGAATGGGAGTGAGCGCGACGCAGCCGAGCAGCCCCGTGGGCGTCGGCACTCCGATCCCGCCGGGCGCCGGACAGGACGCGGTGATCCGCGCCGCCAATGCCGAGATCCAGGACCGCGGCTTCCTGCTGACCCGGTTCGACTCGCTGATCGACTGGGCGCGCACCGGGTCGCTGTGGCCGATGACCTTCGGCCTGGCCTGCTGCGCGGTGGAGATGATCCACGCCTACATGCCGCGCTACGACCTGGACCGACTCGGGGTCATCCCGCGGCCCAGCCCGCGCCAGTCCGACGTCATGATCGTCGCCGGCACCCTGACCAACAAGATGGCCCCGGCCCTGCGCAAGGTCTACGACCAGATGCCGGAGCCGCGCTGGGTCATCTCCATGGGCTCCTGCGCCAATGGCGGCGGCTACTACCATTACTCCTACTCGGTGGTGCGCGGCTGCGACCGCGTCGTTCCGGTCGACATCTATGTCCCGGGCTGCCCGCCGACGGCCGAGGCCCTGGTCTACGGCATCATGCAGCTGCAGAAGAAGATCCGGCGCGGCAACCGGATCATCCGCTGAGGGATCGGAAAGCAAGGAATGGCATCGATCCAGGAACTGACCGAACTCGGCACGGCCCTCGCGGCGGCGCTGGGCGGGGACGTGCTCGATCACGCGGTGTCGCCGACGGCCGAGCTGACCCTGACCGTGCGGCGCGAGTCGATCGTCCGGGTGCTGACCCATCTGCGCGACGCGCCCGACACCCTGTTCGAGCAGCTGACCGACATCTGCGGCGCCGACTACCCGACCCGGCCGGAGCGGCTGGAGGTCGTCTACCACCTGCTCAGCTTCCGGCATAACCGCCGGATCCGGATCAAGGTGACGACCGACGAGGACACGCCGGTGCCGTCCGCTGCCGGCACCTTCCCGGCCGCGACCTGGTTCGAGCGCGAGGCCTGGGACCTGTACGGCATCTTCTTCGCCGACAATCCGGACCTGCGCCGCATCCTCACCGATTACGGCTTCGAAGGGCATCCGCTGCGCAAGGACTTCCCGCTGACCGGCTATGTCGAGGTCCGCTACGACACCGAGCAGAAGCGGGTGATCTACGAACCGGTCAAGCTGACCCAGGATTTCCGCACCTTCGACTTCCTCAGCCCGTGGGAGGGCATGACACGGCAGGGTCCGGTGCTGCCGGGCGACGAGAAGGCGGCGCTGAACGAGCCGAAGGCGTAAGCATCATGGTCGAGACCCAGATCAAGCCCTACACCATGAATTTCGGGCCGCAGCACCCGGCGGCGCACGGCGTGCTGCGCCTGGTGCTGGAGCTGGACGGCGAGGTGGTGGAGCGGGCCGATCCGCATATCGGGCTGCTGCATCGCGGCACCGAGAAGCTGATCGAATACAAGACCTACATGCAGGCGACGCCGTATTTCGATCGCCTGGACTACGTCGCCCCGATGAACCAGGAGCACGCCTTCGCCCTGGCGGTGGAGCGGCTGCTGGCCATCACCGTGCCGGAGCGCGGCCAGTACATCCGCGTGCTGTTCTCCGAGATCGGGCGCGTCCTCAACCATCTGCTCAACATCACGACCTATGCCCTTGATGTCGGGGCTGTTACCCCGTCGCTGTGGGGCTTCGAGGAGCGCGAGCTCCTGATGGAGTTCTACGAGCGGGTCTCGGGCGCGCGGCTGCACGCCAACTACTTCCGGCCAGGCGGCGTCACCCAGGACATGCCGGCCGGTCTGGCCGACGACATCTGGGCCTATACCGAGCGCTTCCCGAAATTCGTCGACGATCTCGAGAACCTGCTGACCGAGAACCGGATCTTCAAGCAGCGCCTGGTCGACATCGGCGTGGTGACGGCGGAGCAGGCCAAGGCCTGGGGTTTCACCGGCGTCATGCTGCGGGCCTCGAACGTGTCCTGGGACCTGCGCAAGTCGCAGCCCTACGAGGTCTATGACAAGCTCGACTTCGACATCCCGGTCGGCCTGACCGGCGACTGCTACGCCCGCTACCTGCTGCGGGTCGAGGAGATGCGCCAGTCCAACCGCATCATCCGGCAGTGCCTGGAGCAGATGCCGAAGGACGGCCCGGTGAAGACCACCGACCGCAAGGTGTCGCCGCCGCCCCGGGCCGAGATGAAGCGCTCGATGGAAGCGCTGATCCATCACTTCAAGCTCTACACCGAGGGCTACCACGTCCCGGCCGGCGAGACCTACGCCGCGGTCGAGGCGCCGAAGGGCGAGTTCGGCGTCTATTTGGTTTCGGACGGCAGCAACCGGCCGTACCGCTGCCGCATCCGTGCCCCGGGCTTCGCCCATCTGCAGGGGCTCGATTTCATGAGCCGGGGGCACATGCTGGCCGATGCGGTCGCGATCATCGGCAGCCAGGACATCGTGTTCGGGGAGATCGACCGATGACGGCCGCAGGGATTGCGCCGGAGGCGGACCAGCCGAAGGACTTCGCCTTCACGCCCGAGAATCTCGAGCGGGCGAAGAAGATCATCGCCAAATACCCCGAGGGCAAGCAGCAGAGCGCGGTGATCCCGTTGCTCGACATCGCCCAGCGCCAGCATCACAACTGGATCCCGCGGGTGGCGATGGACTATGTCGCCGACCTGCTGGAGATGCCGCGGATCCGGGTGTACGAGGTCGCCAGCTTCTACACCATGTTCAACAAGGCGCCGGTCGGCCGCCACTTCTTCCAGGTCTGCACCACCACCCCGTGCTGGCTGCGCGGCTCGGGCGAGGTGATGAAGGCCCTGCAGGACCGGGCCGGCTGCGGCAATCACGAGACCAGCGAGGACGGCCTGTTCTCGGTGCTCGAGGTCGAGTGCCTGGGCGCCTGCGTCAACGCCCCGATGGTCCAGATCAACGACGATTTCTACGAGGATCTGGACTACGACAAGACCGTCGCGCTGATCGACGCGCTGAAGGCCGGTCAGCAGACCGTGCCGGGCCCGCAGAATGGCCGCACCAACTCCGAGGCCCTGTCCGGCGCGACCACGCTGCTGAACATGCGGCCAGGCCACCGCCCGGCGGTCCCGGCCTCGGCCACTGCGCCGGATCAGGGAGACAAGTGATGCTGCGCGACGAAGACCGCATCTTCACCAATCTCTACGGCTGGGATGACTGGGGCCTGGACGGCGCCCGCCGCCGCGGCATCTGGAGCGACACCAAGGCGCTGGTCGATCTCGGCCGCGACAAGATCATCGAGGAGGTCAAGACCTCCGGGCTGCGCGGCCGCGGCGGCGCCGGCTTCCCGACCGGCATGAAGTGGTCCTTCATGCCGAAGGAGAGCAAGGACGGGCGCCCGAGCTACCTCGTCATCAACGCCGATGAGTCCGAGCCGGGCACCTGCAAGGACCGCGAGATCCTGCGCTTCGACCCGCACCGGCTGATCGAGGGTGCGCTGCTGGCCTCCTTCGCCATGGGGGCGCATGCCTGCTACATCTACATCCGGGGCGAGTTCTACGGCGAAGCCTCGAACATGCAGGTCGCGATCGACCAGGCCTATGACGCCGGCCTGCTCGGCAAGAACGCGGCCGGCACGGGCTGGGACTTCGACCTGTACCTGCACCGCGGCGCCGGCGCCTATATCTGCGGCGAGGAGACGGCGCTGCTGGAGAGCCTGGAGGGCAAGAAGGGCCAGCCGCGCAACAAGCCGCCATTCCCGGCCGGCGCCGGCCTCTATGGCTGCCCGACCACGGTCAACAATGTCGAGACCATCGCCGTCGTCGGCGAGATCCTGCGCCGCGGCGGCGCCTGGTTCGCCGGCATCGGCCGGCCGAAGAACCAGGGCACCAAGCTGTTCTGCATCTCCGGCCATGTGAACCAGCCCTGCAATGTCGAGGAAGAGCTCGGCATCCCGATGCGGGAGCTGATCGAGCGCCATGCCGGCGGCGTCCGCGGCGGCTGGGACAACCTGAAGGCGGTGATCCCCGGCGGCTCATCGGCCCCGATCCTGCCGAAGGATGTCTGCGACACCGTCCTGATGGATTTCGACGCGCTGCGCGAGGTCAAGTCGGCGCTCGGCACCGCCGGGCTGATCGTCATGGACAAGTCGACCGACGTGATCTACGCGGTCGCCCGCCTGTCGCGCTTCTACATGCATGAGAGCTGCGGCCAGTGCACGCCGTGCCGCGAGGGCACCGGCTGGATGTACCGGGTGATGCAGCGCATGGTCACCGGCAATGCGCGGTCGGACGAGATCGACATGCTGCTGCAGGTGACCAAGCAGATCGACGGCCGCAGCATCTGCGCCCTCGGCGACGCGGCCGCCTGGCCGGTCCAGGCGCTGATCCGGCATTTCCGCGACGAGATGGAGGAGCGGATCCGCGATCATCGCGACCGCGCCCATCGCCGCGAAGCTGCGGAATAGGAAGGCACCGATGCCCAAGCTGACGATTGACGGGGTCGAAATCGAAGTCGAGCCGGGCACGTCGGTGCTGCAGGCCTGCGAGCGCCTCGGCATCGAGGTGCCGCGCTTCTGCTTCCACGACAAGCTCTCGGTGCCGGCGAACTGCCGGATGTGCCTGGTCGAGATGGAGAAGGCGCCGAAGCCGATCGCGTCCTGCGCGATGCCGGCCGGCGATGGCATGGTGATCCGGACGAACACCGATGTCGTGCGCGACGCGCGGCGCGGCATCATGGAGTTCCTGCTGATCAACCATCCGCTCGACTGCCCGATCTGCGACCAGGGCGGCGAGTGCGACCTGCAGGACCAGGCCGTGGCCTACGGCTTCGACCGCGGCCGCTACACCGAAGGCAAGCGGGCGGTCACCGACAAGTATCTCGGGCCGCTGATCGAGACCTTCATGACCCGGTGCATCCAGTGCACCCGCTGCATCCGCTTCATCGACGAGATCGCCGGCGTGCCGGTGCTCGGCGGCGTGAATCGCGGCGAGCACATGGAGATCACCACCTATGTCGAGCAGGCGATCGCGTCCGAGCTGTCGGGCAACCTGGTCGATGTCTGCCCGGTCGGGGCGCTGACCTCCAAGCCCTATGCCTTCAGCGCCCGGCCGTGGGAGCTGCGCAAGACCGAGAGCATCGACGTGCTCGACGCCATCGGCTCGAACATCCGCATCGACGCCCGCGGCGGCGAGGTGATGCGGGTGCTGCCGCGGCTGAACGAGGACGTCAACGAGGAGTGGATCAGCGACAAGACCCGCTACGCGATCGACGGGCTGAAGCGCCGCCGCATCGACCGGCCCTATGTCCGGCGTGACGGCAGGCTGCAGCCGGCCAGCTGGGCCGAGGCCTTCCAGGCCATCGCGGAGAAGGCCAAGGGGCTGGACGGCCAGCGCATGGCGGCGATCGCCGGCGACACCGTCGACGCCGAGGCCATGGTCGCGCTGAAGGACCTGATGGCGTCCTTCGGCTCGCCGAACCTCGACTGCCGCCAGGACGGGGCGAAGCTGCCGGCCGGGCCGCGCGGCGCCTATCTGTTCAACAGCGGCATCGCCGGGATCGAGCAGGCCGACGCCATCCTGCTGGTCGGCACCAACCCGCGCTCCGAGGCGGCGATCGTCAACGCCCGCATCCGCAAGCGCTGGCTGAAGAACGGCCTGACCGTCGGCGTGGTCGGCCCGGATGCCGACCTGACCTACCGCACCCGCCATCTCGGCGCCGGGCCGGAGACGCTGGCGGCGATCGCCGACGGCAGCGACGGCTTCGCCGAGGTGCTGCGCAACGCCAAGGCGCCGCTCCTGATCGTGGGGCAGGGGGCCCTGGCCCGCGAGGACGGCGCCCAGGTGCTGGCCGCCTGCCGCCGGATCGCCGAGACCTATGGCCTGGTCCGCGACGGCTGGAACGGCTTCAACGTGCTGCACACCGCGGCGGCGCGGGTCGGCGGCCTCGATCTCGGCTTCGTGCCGGGCCCGGGCGGCCGCGACGTCGCCGGCATCCTCGACGGCGCCCAGAAGGGCGAGATCGACTTCGTCTGGCTGCTCGCGGCCGACGAGATCGACGCCGGCCGCCTCGGCAAGGCCTTCGTGGTCTATCAGGGCCATCACGGCGACCGCGGCGCCCATCGCGCCGACGTGATCCTGCCGGGCGCCGCCTACACCGAGAAGAACGCGACCTACGTCAACACCGAAGGCCGCGTGCAGCAGGCCCGCATGGCGGTGTTCCCGCCGGGCGAGGCGCGCGAGGACTGGAAGATCCTGCGCGCCGCCAGCGAGGCCATGGGCCGCAAGCTGCCTTATGACAGCCTGCGCGAGGTGCGCCAGCGCCTGGTCGCGGTGAACCCGGTCTTCGGGGCGCCGGACACTCAAGGCGCGGGCGAGTGGGGGGCCTTCGGCGCCGAGGGCGCGATGGGCTCCGCGCCCTTCGTCTCGGCGGTCGAGAACTTCTACATGACGGACCCGATCACCCGCGCCTCGGAGACGATGGCGCAGTGCATCGACGAGATCGTGGGCCAGCACAAAGCGGCGGCGGAGTAACGCGGCGATGGACTTCTGGAGCGGATACGCCTGGCCGACGGTTCTCGTCGTCCTTCAGATCATCGCGATCATCCTGCCGCTGATCATCGCGGTGGCCTACCTGACGCTCGCCGAGCGCAAGGTCATGGCGGCGATGCAGCTGCGCCAGGGCCCGATGGTGGTCGGCCCCTTCGGCCTGCTGCAGCCGATCGCCGACGGCCTCAAGCTCCTGAGCAAGGAGACGATCATCCCGTCCGGCGCCAACCGGATGCTGTTCATCCTGGCGCCGATGATCACCTTCTTCCTCAGCCTCGTGGCCTGGGCGGTGATCCCGTTCGACGACGGCTGGGTGCTGGCCGACATCAATGTCGGCGTCTTGTACCTGTTCGCGATCTCCTCGCTCGGCGTCTACGGCATCATCATCGCCGGCTGGTCGTCGAACTCGAAATACGCCTTCCTCGGCGGCCTGCGCTCCGCGGCGCAGATGGTGTCCTACGAAGTCTCGATCGGCTTCGTCATCATCACCGTGCTGCTGTGCGTCGGCTCGCTTAACATCTCCGACATCGTCAAGGCGCAGCAGACCATCTGGTTCGCGATCCCGCTGTTCCCGATGTTCGTGATCTTCTTCATCTCGGCGCTGGCCGAGACCAACCGGGCGCCGTTCGACCTGCCCGAGGGCGAATCCGAGATCACCGGCGGCTTCATGGTCGAGTACTCGTCCATGACCTACGCGCTGTTCTTCCTCGGTGAATACGCCAACATGATCCTGATGAGCGGGATGACCACGATCCTGTTCCTCGGCGGATGGCTGCCGCCCTTCGGCATCGCGCCGTTCACCTGGATCCCCGGCGTGATCTGGTTCGTGGCGAAGATCCTGTTCTGCCTGTTCGTCTTCATCTGGGTCCGGGCGACGCTGCCGCGCTTCCGGTACGACCAGCTGATGCGCCTGGGCTGGAAGGTGTTCCTGCCGTTCTCGCTGGCCTGGGTGGTGATCACCGCCGGCGTGCTCACCGCCTTCGGCTGGCTGCCGAACTGAGAGGCCGAGACCATGGCATTCATCGACCGCACCGCCCGCAGCCTGCTGCTCAAGGAAATCCTGGGTGGCCTGGCGCTGACCTTCAGCTACATGTTCAAGCAGAAGGCGACGCTGAACTACCCGTTCGAGAAGGGCCCGCTGAGCCCGCGCTTCCGCGGCGAGCATGCGCTGCGCCGCTATCCCAGCGGCGAGGAGCGCTGCATCGCCTGCAAGCTGTGCGAGGCGATCTGCCCGGCCCAGGCCATCACCATCGAGGCCGAGCCGCGCGCCGACGGCAGCCGCCGCACGACGCGCTACGACATCGACATGACCAAGTGCATCTATTGCGGCCTGTGCCAGGAGGCCTGCCCGGTGGATGCGATCGTCGAGGGGCCGAACTTCGAGTTCGCCACCGAGACGCGCGAGGAGCTTTTCTACAACAAGGAGAAGCTGCTGCAGAACGGGGATCGCTGGGAAGCGCAGCTGGCCGCGAACATCGCGATCGACGCGCCGTACCGGTGAGGCAACAGAATATCGTGAAGGAAGAAATACTGTCATTGCCGTCCTCGGACTTGATCCGAGGATCAACCCGGCAATCCAGAGGATCTCGACAGCTTCTGGATGCCCGGGTCAAGCCCGGGCATGACAGATGGGGGGACAGCGCCTCCCTGCCGCCAACGACCCTGACCGCAGGGAGCACCGTGAGATGACCATCCAGGCCTTGGCCTTTTATCTTTTCGCCCTGATCACCGTGGGCTCCGCCGTGGCCGTCATCTCGGCCCGCAACTCGGTGCATTCGGTGCTGTTCCTGATCCTCGCCTTCTTCAACGCGGCGGCGCTGTTCGTGCTGATCGGGGCGGAGTTCCTGGCGATGATCCTGGTCGTCGTCTATGTCGGCGCGGTCGCGGTGCTGTTCCTGTTCGTCGTGATGATGCTGGACATCAACTTCGCCGAGCTCAGGGCCGGCTTCCTGCGCTACCTGCCGATCGGTGCGCTGATCGGCGTGGTGCTGCTGGTCGAGCTGTTCCTGCTCTACGGCTCGGTCGGCGGCCCGTCGATCCTGGCCGCGGGGGCGGCGAAGGCGGGCCCGACCAACACGGCCGCGCTCGGCCGGCTGATCTACACGCAATACGCCTTTCCGTTCCAGGCCGCGGGCCTCGTCCTCCTGGTCGCGATGATCGGGGCGATCGTGCTGACCCTGCGCCACCGCGCCGGCGTCCGCCGCCAGGTGATCTCGAAGCAGCTCGCGCGCCGGCGCGAGGAGGTGATGGTGATCAAGAAGATCGGCACCGGGGAAGGGGCCTGACGCCATGTGGACGATCGGAATCGGGCACTATCTCGGTCTCGCGGCGATCCTGTTCACGCTCGGCATCTTCGGCGTGTTCCTGAACCGCAAGAACGTCATCGTCATCCTGATGTCGGTCGAGCTGATGCTGCTCGCCGTCAACATCAACCTCGTCGCCTTCTCGGTCGCGCTCGGCGATCTGGTGGGGCAGGTGTTCGCGCTGTTCGTGCTGACCGTCGCCGCCGCCGAGGCGGCGATCGGCCTCGCGATCCTCGTCGTCTACTTCCGGAACCGCGGCTCGATCGCGGTCGAGGACATCAACATGATGAAGGGCTGAGGCGCCCCCGATGGACATCGCCGCAATCTTCCTGCCGCTGGCCGGCTTCCTGATCGCAGGACTGTTCGGCCGCCTCATCGGCGACCGCGCCTCGATGGCCGTGACGACGCTCGCCGTCTGTGTCGCCTGCGTCATCTCCTGGTGGTTGTTCTTCGACGTCGCCATCGACGGCAACGTCCGCACCCATTCGCTGCTGCTGTGGATCAGCAGCGGCACCTTCGTCGCCGACTGGGCGTTGAAGTTCGACACGCTGACCGTCGTGATGCTGATCGTGGTGAACACCGTCTCCGCGATGGTGCACATCTACTCGATCGGCTACATGTCGCACGACCATTCCAAGCCGCGCTTCTTCGCCTATCTCAGCCTGTTCACCTTCGCCATGCTGATGCTGGTGACGGCGGACAACCTGGTCCAGCTGTTCTTCGGCTGGGAAGGCGTCGGCCTCGCCTCCTACCTGCTGATCGGCTTCTGGCACGAGAAGGAGAGCGCCCGGGCCGCCGCGGTGAAGGCGTTCCTGGTCAACCGCGTCGGCGACTTCGGCTTCGCGCTGGGCATCTTCGCCGTCTACAAGATCTTCGGCACGGTGCGGTACGAGGAGATCTTCGCCGCCGCGCCGAGCCTGGTCGATGCCCGGATCAACTTCCTCGGCATGGACCTGCCGGCCCTGACCACCGCCTGCCTGCTGCTGTTCGTCGGCGCCATGGGCAAGTCGGCCCAGCTCGGCCTGCACACCTGGCTGCCGGACGCGATGGAAGGCCCGACCCCGGTCTCGGCCCTGATCCATGCCGCCACCATGGTCACCGCCGGCGTGTTCATGCTGGCGCGCATGTCGCCCTTGTTCGAATACGCCCCCGACGCGCTGGCCGTGGTCTGCGTCATCGGCGCGCTGACCGCCTTCGTCGCCGCGACGATCGGCCTGACCCAGTTCGACATCAAGCGGGTCATCGCCTATTCGACCATGAGCCAGCTCGGCTACATGTTCTTCGCCATCGGCGTCTCGGCCTACCAGGCGGCGATCTTCCACCTGCTGACGCACGCCTTCTTCAAGGCGCTGCTGTTCCTCGGCGCCGGCTCGGTGATCCACGCCATGGGCGGCGAGCAGGACATGCGCAAGATGGGCGGCGTCTGGAAGCTGATCCCCTGGACCTACGCCCTGATGTGGATCGGCAGCCTGGCGCTGGCCGGCATCGGCATCCCCGGCGTGTTCGGCTTCGCCGGCTTCTACTCGAAGGACATGATCCTCGAGGCGTCCTGGGCCGCCCACACCAATGTCGGCGCCTTCGCCTACTGGCTCGGCATCCTGGCGGCGGTGATGACCGCCTTCTACAGCGGCCGCCTGCTGTTCCTGACCTTCCACGGCAAGCCGCGCGCCGACCACCACACCATGGACCATGTCCATGAATCCCCGCCGGTGATGCTGGTGCCGCTCTTGATCCTCGGCACCGGCGCGGTGCTGGCCGGCCTGATCGGCTACGACGTCTTCGTCGGCGAGGGGCGCGAACACTTCTGGCGCGAGGCGATCCTGGTGCTGCACGGCCAGGACAGCATCGAGGAGGCGCACCACGTCGCCCTCTGGGTCAAGCTGCTGCCCCTGGTCGCGGGCCTGGTCGGGCTCGCCGCCTCCTGGGTCTTCTACATCCAGGCGCCGGGACTGCCGGGCGCGGTGGTGCGGGCGTTCAAGCCGATCCACCAGCTGTTCTTCCGCAAGTGGTACTTCGACGAGATCTACGACGCCCTCTTCGTCAAGCCGGCCTTCGTCCTCGGCCGCGCCCTCTGGAAGGGCGGCGACGGGGCGATCATCGACCGGCTGGGGCCGGACGGCGTCGCGGCCGCCTCGATCGGCATCGCCCGCCGGGCCAGCCGGCTCGAAAGCGGATATGTCTACCACTATGCCTTCGTCATGGTGATCGGCGTGGTCGCGCTGGTCTCCTGGTATGTCTTCGGCGGCCGGATGTGAGAGTGACTCATGGGTAACTGGCCGATCCTCTCGCTCGCCACCTTCCTGCCGCTGGCCGGGGCCGCGCTGATCCTGCTCCTGGCCCGGGGCAGCGACGCCGCCGTGGCCGCCACCTCCCGCTGGGTGGCGCTGTGGACCACGCTCGTCACCTTCGCTCTCTCGATCGCCATCTGGCTCGGCTTCGACCCGACCGCGGTCGGCTTCCAGATGGAAGAGAAGGTGGCCTGGTTCCCGGACCTCAACATCGCCTATCACATGGGCGTGGACGGCATCTCGGTGCTGTTCGTCGTCCTGTCGGCCTTCCTGATGCCGATCTGCATCCTCGCCAGCTGGGAGAGCATCCACAGCCGGGTGAAGGAGTACATGGTCTCGTTCCTGATCCTCGAGACCATGATGATCGGCATGTTCTGCGCGCTCGACTACGTGCTGTTCTACGTCTTCTTCGAAGGCGTGCTGATCCCGATGTTCGTGATCATCGGCATCTGGGGCTCGGGCGAGCGCCGCATCTATGCCGCCTTCAAGCTGTTCCTGTTCACGCTGCTCGGCTCGGTGCTGATGCTGGTGGCGCTCCTGGCCATGTACGTCCAGGCCGGCACCACCGACATCCCGACCCTGCTGGCGACCGACTTCGGCTACGACATGCAGGTCTGGCTGTGGCTGGCCATGTTCGCCTCCTTCGCCGTGAAGGTGCCGATGTGGCCGGTCCACACCTGGCTGCCGGACGCGCATGTCGAGGCGCCGACGGCGGGCTCGGTGATCCTGGCCGGCGTGCTCCTGAAGATGGGCGGATACGGCTTCCTGCGCTTCTCGATCCCGATGCTGCCGGAGGCGACGGCGCTTTTGACGCCGCTGGTCTACGGCCTGTCGATCGTCGCGGTCATCTACACCTCCCTCGTCGCCCTGGCGCAGGAGGACATGAAGAAGATGATCGCCTATTCCTCGATCGCGCATATGGGCTTCGTCACCGCCGGCATGTTCTCGCTGACCCAGCAGGGCGTCGAGGGCTCGATCTTCCAGATGCTCAGCCACGGCGTGGTCTCGTCGGCGCTCTTCCTCTGCGTCGGCGTGGTCTATGACCGGCTGCACACCCGCGAGATCGCGCGCTACGGCGGCCTGGCCACCAACATGCCGAAATACGCCGTGTTCTTCATGATCATGCTGCTCGGCTCGGTGGGCCTGCCGGCCACCTCGGGCTTCGTCGGCGAGTTCATGATCCTGCTCGGCCTGTTCCAGGTGAACTCCTGGGTCGCGACCCTGACCGCGACCGGCCTGGTGCTCGGCGCCACCTACATGCTGCTCTTGTACCGCAAGGTCATCTTCGGCGAGATCACCCGCGAGGATGTGCGGAAGATGACCGACCTGAGCCCGCGCGAGATCGTGCTCTTCGTGCCGCTGGCCCTGGTGGTGCTGTGGATGGGCATCTACCCGTCCAGCTTCCTGAACGTGATGTCGGTCTCGGTCGACCACCTCATCACCCAATACCACGCCGATCTCGGCCGCGCCGGCGCGGTCGCGGTGGCCGTCCGCTGATCCGGGGATCCGATCGTCATGGTGTCTCTTCCCGATCTGATGCCGGCCCTGCCGGAGATCTTCCTGGCCTGCGCCGGCATGGCGCTGCTGCTGATCGGCGTCTTCCTGGGCGAGAAATCGACCCGGATCGTCGCCTCTCTGGCGGTGCTGTCCTTCCTCATCACCGGCGCCCTCCTGCTGATGGGGCCGGACGGGCGGGTCGTGACCTTCGGCGGCATGTTCGTCGCCGACGGCTTCGCCGTGTTCATGAAGATCCTGGTGCTGATCGGCTCGGCGCTGGCGCTGATCATGTCGCTCGACTACCTCGAGCATGAGGGCATGTCGCGCTTCGAGTATCCGGTGCTGTTCGTGCTGGCGACCGTCGGCATGCTGCTGATGATCAGCGCCAACAACCTGATCTCGCTCTATCTCGGTCTCGAGCTGCAGAGCCTGTCGCTCTACGTCGTCGCCGCCTTCAACCGGGATTCGGAGCGGTCGAGCGAGGCCGGCCTCAAGTACTTCGTGCTCGGCGCGCTGTCCTCGGGCCTGTTGCTGTACGGCGCCTCGCTGATCTACGGCTTCCTCGGCACCACCGGGTTCGATGCGCTGGCCCAGGCCCTGTCCGGCCAGGGCGCGTCGGGCGGCGTGCTCGGCGGCTCATCGATGGGCGTCATCATCGGCCTGGTCTTCGTCTGCGCCGCCCTGGCCTTCAAGGTGTCGGCCGTGCCCTTCCACATGTGGACGCCCGACGTCTACGAAGGCGCGCCGACCCCGGTCACCGCCTTCTTCGCGGTGGCCCCGAAGGTGGCGGCCATGGCGCTGTTCGTCCGCGTTCTGGTCGAGCCCTTCGGCCAGCTGACCGGCCAGTGGCAGCAGATCATCGTTGTTGCCTCCGCCCTGTCGATGATCCTCGGCGCCTTCGCCGCGATCGCGCAGACCAACATCAAGCGGCTGATGGCCTATTCCTCGATCGGCCACGTCGGCTTCGCCCTCCTGGGCCTCGCCGCCGGCACCCAGCAGGGCATCACCGGGGTGATCGTCTACATGGCGGTCTACATCCCCATGAGCCTCGGCGCCTTCGCCGTGATCCTGTCGATGCGGATCAACGGCAAGCAGGTCGAGGGGATCCAGGATCTTGCCGGCCTCGGCAAGACCAGCCCGGGTCTGGCCTTCGCCCTGGTGGTCATGATGTTCTCGATGGCCGGCATCCCGCCGCTGGCCGGCTTCTTCGCCAAGCTCTACGTGTTCAAGGCGGTGATCGAGCAGGGCACCACCGGCTTCATCATCCTCGCGGTGATCGGCGTGCTGGCGAGCGTGGTGTCGGCGGTCTACTACCTGAAGATCATCCGGGTGATGTATTTCGACGAGCCGAAGGTCGCCTTCGACAAGCCGGAGGGTGCCGCGATCCCGGCGATCCTGGCGGTGTCGACCCTGTTCATCGTCGTGTTCTGGCTGCTGCCGGCGCCGCTGACCGGGGCAGCCCAGGCGGCCGCGGCCAGCCTGTTCGGGGGCTGATGCCCGACGCCCTGCCTTCCATCGCACTGCCACCGGGCTGGCGGCTCGACGCGCGCGACCGCGTCGGCAGCACCAATGACGAGGCGCGGGCGCTCGCCGTGGCGGGCGCCGCGCACGGCACCATCGTCTGGGCCCGGCGGCAGGACGCGGCCCGGGGCCGCCGCGGCCGCGCCTGGTCCTCTCCGGAAGGCAACCTCGCCTGCTCGGCCATCCTGCGGCCGGACATTCCCTTCGCCCGGGCCGGGGAGCTGACCTTCGTGGTCGGGGTCGCCCTGGCGGACGCGGTCGCGAGCTTCGGGGTCGAGCCGAAGCTGAAATGGCCCAATGACCTGCAGATCGCCGGCGACAAGCTGGCCGGCATCCTGCTGGAGGCCGCGGTGGCGCCGGACCGGTCCGTCGACTGGATCGTCGCCGGCACCGGCGTGAACATCGCGCATCATCCTCAGCTCGCCGACTACCACGCCACCGACCTGCACGCCGCCGGTGCGCGGGACGCCGCGGTCGAGACGGTGCTGGAACGCTACGCCGCGGCGCTGGACCGGCGGCTGGCGGAATGGCGCGCGGACGGCTTCGACGCCACCCGGGCGGCCTGGCTGGGCCGCGCCGTCGGTCTCGGCGCCCGCATCAAGGTGCGGCTGGAGACCGAGACGCTGGAAGGCGTGTTCGAGCACATCGACCCCAGCGGCGCTCTGATCTTGCGCACCGACACCGGCCGGCACAGCATCACCGCAGGCGACGTCTTTTTCGGGAGGGGCTGAGATGCTTCTCGCCATCGATGCGGGCAACACCAACATCGTCTTCGCGGTGTTCGACGGCGCCCAGCAGAAGGGCCAGTGGCGCATCGCCACCGACAGCCGCCGCACCTCCGACGAATACGCCGTCTGGCTGGTCTCGCTGATGAAGATGCGCGGCCTGCGCCCGGTCGACGTCACCCGTTCGATCCTGTCCAGCGTGGTGCCGGCCGCCACCTTCAACCTGGCCAAGCTGTGCCGCGACCATTTCGGCACCGACCCGATGCGGGTCGGCGATCCCGACGTTCAGCTCGGCATCAGGAACCTGCTGCGGAACCCGCGCGAGGCCGGCGCCGACCGGCTGGTCAACGCCGTCTCCGCCGGCGCCGCCTATCCCAAGCCGCTGATCGTGGTCGACATCGGCACCGGCACCACCTTCGACGTGGTCAACGCCGATGGCGACTTCGTCGGCGGCATCATCGCGCCGGGGCCGCAGCTCGCCCTCGACGCCCTGCACAAGGTGGCGGCCCAGCTGCCCAAGGTCGAGATCGTGCGGCCGGAGCAGGTGATCGGCTACGGCACCATCAGCGCCATGCAATCCGGCATGTTCTGGGGCTATCTCAGCATGATCGAAGGCCTGATCACCCGCATCAAGGCCGAGCTGTCGCCGACCGGCATGCCGCCGGTCACGGTGATCACCACCGGCGGCCTCGGTAGCGTTTTCGCCCAGGCGACCCATATGATCGACCACATCGACAGCGAACTGACCCTGCGCGGACTGCGCCTCATCCACGAGCGAAACACCACCACATGAATGCATCTCCCGCGGCCAGCGCCAACGGCCCCGACGACGCCCTTTACTTCCTGCCGCTCGGCGGCGCCGGCGAGATCGGGATGAACCTGTATCTCTACGGTCATGCGGGCCACTGGCTGATGGTCGATTGCGGGGTCACCTTCGCCGATGAATCGATCCCCGGCGTCGACCTGATCGTGCCCGACCCGGTGTTCATCGAGCGGCGGCGCGACAAGCTGCTGGCGCTCGTGATCACCCATGCGCACGAAGACCATATCGGTGCCATCACCCATCTGTGGCCCGACCTGCGCTGCCCGATCTACGCCACGCCCTTCACCGCCGCGGTGCTGCGGATCAAGCTGCGCGAGACCGATTTCGCCGACCAGGTGCCGATCATCGAGGTGCCGCTGGGCGGCGACGTCGAGATCGGCCCGTTCGGCGTCGGCTTCATCACCATGACCCATTCGGTGCCGGAGCCGAACGCCCTGGTGATCCGCACCAGGCACGGCGCCGTCGTCCACACCGGCGACTGGAAGCTGGATCCCGCGCCGCAGATCGGCGCCGTGACCGACGAGGCGAAGCTGCGCCGGCTCGGCGACGAGGGCGTGGTCGCGGTGATGGGCGACAGCACCAACGCCCTCAACCCCGGCCGTTCCGGCTCGGAGGAGGAGGTGCGCCAGGGGCTGGCCGAGGTGATCGCGGCCCAGCGCAACCGCGTCGTCGTCACCTGCTTCTCCTCCAACGTCGCGCGCATCCACAGCGTGGCGCTGGCGGCGCGGCAGGCCGGGCGGCAATGCGCCCTGGTCGGCCGGTCGCTGTGGAAGATCATGGAGGCGGCGCAGAGCACCGGCTACATGACCGACCTGCCGGAGCCCTTCGTGCGCGAGGACCAGGCCGGCTACATCCCGCGCGACAAGATCGTGCTGATCTGCACCGGCAGCCAGGGCGAGGCGCGGTCGGCGCTGTCCCGCATCGCCGGCGACAGCCACCCGCACATCACGCTCGAGGCCGGCGACACGGTGGTGTTCTCGGCCCGCGAGATCCCGGGCAACGAGAAGGCGATCGGCCGGGTGCAGAACGCGCTGGTGGGCCAGGGCATCACCCTGATCACGCCGGACGACGCCAATGTGCACTGCTCCGGCCACCCGGCACGGGACGAGCTGACCACCCTCTACCAATGGCTGAAGCCGCAGGCGGTGGTGCCGGTGCATGGCGAGGAGCGGCACATGCGCGCCCATGCGGCGCTGGCCGAGGCCGGGCAGGTGAAGCAGACGCTCGTGCCGCGCAACGGCGCCCTGATCCGCCTGGCGCCGGGGCCGCTGGAGATCGTCGACAATGTCGAGCACGGCAAGCTGGCGCTGGACGGGCACCATCTGGTGCCGATCGGCGGCGAGGCGATCCGCGACCGCCAGCGCATCATCCACAACGGCGCCGCGGTGGTGACCCTGGTGCTGGACCGCGACGGAAGGCTGGCGGCCGACCCGAAGGTGGCGCTGCTCGGCATCGAGGACGCCGAGGACCAGGCTGACAGCGAGGCCGAGGTGGCGGAGGAGGTGCGCTCGGCGATCGAGACCCTGCCGCGGGCCCAGCGCAACGACGACACCGCGATCGGGGAGGCGGCGCGGGTGACGGTGCGGCGCACGATCCGCAACTGGCACGGCAAGAAACCGGTCACCGAAGTGCATCTGGTCCGGCTGTGAGGAGTTGAGGCTGGGGTCTCCAGCCTCTCCCCATTGTCATGCCCGGGCTTGACCCGGGCATCCAGAGGCTGTCGATATCTTCTGGATTGTCGGGTCAAGCCCGGCAATGACAGCAAAAGAGGACCGACGAGGGAGCGCAGCATGATCGGCCGGCTCAACCATGTCGCCATCGCCGTGCCGGACCTTCCGGCCGCGGTGGCGCTCTATGGAGGGACGCTGGGGGCCGAGGTGTCGGCGCCGGTCGATCTGCCGGAGCACGGCGTGACCACGGTCTTCGTCGTGCTGCCGAACACCAAGATCGAGCTCCTGCACCCGCTGGGCGAGGGCTCGCCGATCGCCAAGTTCCTGGAGCGCAACCCGAAGGGCGGCATCCATCACCTCTGCTACGAGGTCGAGGACATCCGGGCCGCGCGGGACCGCCTGGTCGCTGCCGGCCTCCGCGTTCTCGGCGACGGCGAGCCGAAGATCGGCGCCCATGGCAAGCCGGTGCTGTTCCTGCATCCGGCCGATCTCGCCGGCACCCTGACCGAGATCGAGCAGGTCTAGGCCAGGACGAAACGCCCCATGTCGCCCGCCAGGTCAGGCGGGTAAGAGGGCGGAACACTCCGGGAGGGAACGCATGGGTCTGGTCAGCGGCATCGTCGTCTTCGTCATCATCTGGTGGACCGTGATCTTCGCGGTCCTGCCCTGGGGCGTGCGGCCCGAGGTCGACGATGCGCAGCCGGGCCACCAGGTCGGGGCGCCGGCCAATCCGCGGATATGGCGCAAGGTGCTGATCACCACCGCCATCACCGTCGTGCTATGGGTGGTGATCGACATCCTCATCACCGAGAACGTGTTCTCCTTCCGGGATTGGGCGGACTCATGGACGAGAGCGCAGCAGTGACGGGCCCGGCGCCGGCGAAGACCTACTGCGCCTTTGCCGAGCGCGACCCGCTGCACAAGGCCTATCACGACACCGAATACGGCTTCCCGGCGCGCGACGACGCCGTGCTGTTCGAGCGGCTGATCCTCGAGATCAACCAGGCCGGCCTGTCCTGGGACCTGATGCTGAAGAAGCGCGACACCTTCCGTTGCGCCTATGCCGGTTTCGACATCGACAAGGTCGCGGCGTTCGGCGACGCCGACCGCGCCCGGCTGCTGGCCGACCCCGGCGTGATCCGCAACCGGCTGAAGGTCGACGCCGCGATCGACAACGCCAGGCGGCTGCAGGCGATCCGGGAGAGCCACGGCAGCTTCGCCGCCTGGCTCGACGCCCATCACCCGCTGACCAAGGCCGAATGGGTGAAGCTGTTCAGGAAGACCTTCCGTTTCACCGGCGGCGAGATCGTCGGCGAGTTCCTGATGAGCCTCGGCTACCTGCCCGGCACCCACCACCCCGGCTGCCCGGTCTACGCGACGATCCTGAAGCTCGACCCGCCCTGGCGGCGCGGACTCCAGATGTCTGGTGCCGCCCGGACGTGAAAGAATACATCGGAATGCACTGCTGTCGTATCCGTTCAATCGCTCCCAACGAATTCGCCTAAACTTCAATATAGACTGAGCGCGAGCAGGACTGCAGCTTCACTCTCGCTTCACACGACAAGAGATCCTGGAATATCAGATCGATTATGCTTGTATGAATGATTGCTGTGTCTAAGATCATCTGAAAGTGTCCTTGCTGCCACAGCCGGAATGGACTGATGGTACGGCTCGCGTTGCTGCTGCTCGGCGCCGATGCCGTGCGGCGACACTGGCGATCTTTTGCGGCATTCGGCCTTGCCTGGGGCGCACTTGGCATCGGCATCTTCGTCGACGGCCTGGACAACGTCCCATATTTCCCGATCCACACCTTCGCCTACCTGCTGCTGGTCGACGCCGCCATCGCCCTGCTGCTGGCGCCGGTCGGCTTGGGCGCGCAGAAGTGGCTTCGCCTCGTCCGCGGCCTCTCGCTCGTCGTCATCTCGCTGCTGATCCTCGACACGCATCGCGCCAGCAACATCATACTTGCGATGCTGTTCGGCCTCGGCCTGGTCCTGGATGCGGGCCTGCGGATCGCCTCCGCGATCGTCGTCCGCTTCCCCGGATGGCGCCTGGTCATCGCGGCGGCGGTGGTGGAGCTGCTCCTGGCCGTCTTCGTCCTCGAACCCTGGCCCACCTGGTATGCCGGCACCGTGGAGCTTTGCGTCAGCATTGCCCTGATGCTCTCCGCCTGGGCCATCCTCCGGCTGGCGCTGCGGATGCGCCGCCTGCCGGAGCATGTGCTGCTGCCGCAGCTGCTGACCCGGGGCGGCGTCGGGATCGCGGTGCCGGCCGCCGATCCCGGCCATGACTCTGTCGAGCCGACAGGGCCCTTGATCGTCCATGTCTGGACGCCCTTCGGCTCGGCCAAGGAACCGATCCATCGGCCGATCATCGACCGCTACATCGCGGCGGTCGACGGGAAGGGCGTCATCTCCACCGGCCACTCCGCCCTGGAGATGCCGCCCGACCTCTATATCAGCCACTACCCGGCGGTGGAGATCGACCATTCGCCCGACGAGTTCGGGCGCATTCTGCGGGCGACGGCGGAGAACGATGTCCCCGGCCGCTTCCAGCCGAGCTATGCCGAGGAAGCGGCCGGCTGGTGCGAGTCCAATACCAAGGTCGTGTTCCGCGACTACGACCCGGCCAGGCTGCGCGCCTTCTGGGACGGCTACAGCCGGGACAACACCTACAACCTCACCAACCGCAACTGCTCCAGCACCGTGGCCCATGCCCTGGAGGTCGCGCTGGAGGGGGTGCTGGGCCGCCGCCGGAGCCGGATGGCCGTTCTGCGCATGATTGTCAGCTCCGAGCTCTGGATCGCGAGCCAGCTCCGCAGGCGGGCCGAGACGATGGCCTGGACGCCGGGCTTGGTGCTCGACTATGCGCGGGCGCTGAACGGCATCGTGCACCCGCCGCCGGCGCCCTGGCAGGTTCTCGGACGGGCATCGCGGCATCTGTCTCGCCGTCTCTGGCCGAGGCACCCCAAGGCAAGCCGGTCCCGTGCCGATGCCGGCCCGGCCGATCTCGAGGGCTGAGGCGGATGTGCCCCGTGATTATCGACGCGGTGGGACGGCGATGACCGACGCCGAGGTCGGCCTGCAGCCGCGCCGGCGGGTTGCCGGCCGGGCGGTGGTCGTGGCCACCGCGACGATCTTCGGCCTGACCTACGGCCTGGCGGCGCCGCTGATCGCCCTGCAGCTGACGGAGCGTGGCTATGAGGAGACGGTCATCGGCCTCAACGCCGCCCTGCATGCCGTCGGGGTGCTGGCGGTCGCGCCGGCCCTGCCGCGTCTCGCCCGGCGCTGGGGCGCTCGCCGGCTCGTCCTGTTCGCCCTGGCCGGGGCGGCGGCTGCCCTGGCCCTGTTTCCGTTGGCGCCGGCCATCTGGCTCTGGTTCCCCCTCCGCTTCTGCCTCGGGGTGGCGTCCGAGATCCTGTTCGTGATGTCGGAGACCTGGCTGAACCAGCTGAGCGACGAGCGCAGCCGGGCCCGGACCATGGCCGTCTACACGGCCTCCCTGTCCCTCGGCTTCGCCCTCGGCCCGGTGATCCTCGCCACCCTCGGCTCCGACGGCGCGCCGCCGTTCCTGGCCGGCAGCGCGATCGCGGTCCTGGCGCTGCTGGTGATGGCCGCGTTCAGGGTCGATGCGCCGGGTTTCGAGGAACCGAGCACGGGTCGCCTGACGCGGTATCTCCGGCTCGCGCCGATTGCCATCGGCAGCACTGCGCTCAATGCCGCGGTCGAAACCGCGGGCCTGTCCTTCGTGGCGCTGTACGCCATCGGCCTGGGCTGGGGCGAGGGGGCGGCGACGCTCCTGGTGACCACGCTGATGATCGGCGCGATCCTGCTGCAGCTGCCGATCGGCTGGCTCGGCGACCGCATGGACAGGCAGCGCCTCGTGCTGATCCTGAGCCTGCTGTCCGGGGGCGGCGCGCTGGTCTGGCCCTTCGTCATCGGCACTCCGTGGCTCGCCTATCCGCTGATCTTCCTCTGGGGCGGCGTGTTCGTCGGCATCTACACGATCATGCTGACGGTGGTGGGCAGCCGCTTCCAGGGCAGCGACCTGGTCGCGATCTATGCCCTGATGTCGCTGGCCTGGGGGCTGGGGGCGCTGCTCGGCCCCGCCCTGGCCGGTCTGGCCATGGAGGCCGTGCCGCACGGCCTGCCGATCTTCGTCGCCCTGATCTGCCTCGCCTTTGCCGGTTACGTCAAAGCCGCCCGAAGCCGGGCTTGAACGAGGAGAATCCCATGCGTCGTCTGCTCGGTCTCTGCCTCTGCCTCATCCTCTGCTCGCTGTCCGCGGCCGCCGCGGAGCGCCGCTGCGGCTGGCTGGCCAACCCGACCCCTGGCGACCTCCTGCTCACCGACAGGCAGGGGGATTGGTGGATCACCTCGCAAGGGCAGGCGAACGGTCCGGATGCGGCCGGCGTCGACAACGTCCCCGCCTTCGACGACCGTCAGTTCGTCGAAACCAATGTGCCCGGGTCGGGTCATGGCTATGGCTGCGCCTGCCTGACCGTCGATGCCGATGCCAAGGCGCGGAGGATCACCAAGGTGATCTCGGGCCAGATCCTGCCGTTGTCGCGCTGCCGGGGCGACAAGGCGCTGCCGAAGCCGGACTGATGACGGCCGGCCTCTGCAATGTTTGTATCCATGCACAAAAAAACGGCAGGGCCGAAGCGCCTGCCGGTCGAAAACCTGTCTTTTTAGTTGTGTCCAGCGGACTTTAGTCCTGCCGGCACTCCCGACAGTTTCCTCCCTAAACTCGAGCCTGCCTTTGTCGATCTTATTGTTTAGGCGAGGCGGACCTTAGCGAGGATCAACGCGGCTGTCACGCAGAATCGCATGCCCCCCATGCGGTCAGATCAGGGCGAATTTGCACACAAACAAAATCGCCAGAATCGCCACTGCCGGATGGATGTCCCACACGCGTCCGGCGAGTGCTTTAACGCCCACATAGGTGATGAAGCCGAAGGCTATTCCGTGGGCGATTGAGCATGTCAGCGGCATCGCCGCGGCGCAGACCACGAAGGTCATTCATTCCGGTCGCGCATTGAACCATACCAAAACCGGGGCTGGCGATCTCGGCCGCTTCCGCTCACTCATTCTGGTCTCGGGGCTGCTCACAAACACCATCATCCCTGCCGGGCGGCCTCCCCGTCACCGCCTCTCACATCCCGCGCGGGCAGGTTCGTTCAATCATTCCTTCAGTTATTCCACACGGATTCACAATTGGCTCTCAGGGCACAGCAACGGAGGACAGGCCGATGACGGATGCACCAGGGACCGGACGAGGGAACGGAGGCCGGAGCGGTGACGCCGACCTGGCGAACCAACCGAGATTTACCAGCTGGGTCGATGCCCTGACGGGGTCTCACGCCAGTGGCAACTTCCCCGCATCGTCCCGGGCGGGGAACAGCGGCAGTGGAAATCAGGAGGGGGCCATCACCGCGGCATCGCCGCAGCCCGCTCCGGGGGGCGAGTGGATCGAGATGCTGCCGTCCGGAGCGGAGGTGACAGAGGCAGTCACCGAGTTGCTCAACCGCGACCTCGAACTGGCCCGGAAGGTGGACGCCGTCTTCAAAGATCGCGACTTCGTAGCTTTCATGGGCACTCGGACTGACTCGGACGATCCGGCACAGCCCGCTCCGGACCTCGACGCAGTCCAGGCAGCTGTCCGGCAAATCATCAACGAGATCGGCGCGAGACCTTCCGACAAGAATGCCGCCATACGCTGGGGGCTCAACTTCTGGGCCATTGCCAAGACGATGGGTCTGATCGGCGTCCTGGGGTTTGGTTTCCGGACAGGTGTCCAATCTGGAACCGCTCAGTCGCTGAAGCTCGGCCAGCCTGACGAGCGTACCGGGCTTGCCGAGGGCGTCTATTACACGGGTCAGGCCGTCAGCTCCCTCATCCTGCTTACCTCGGCTGCCTTCAACGCCAAAGACGAGAACTGGGATGCGACCATCGGAGACCTTATCTATGCTTTCTCCATGCTTGGTGCCGTGGGGTTCGCGAAAGGCTACGGTGTCGCTGCCGGCCTCTCTACGCAGATGGCAGGTGCCGCTTTCTTTGCAACCTTCCTTGAAGTCTTGAAGAGATTCAAGACGATCAAGGTACCGCAGCTTGCCGGCGTCGAGCCGACCGGTTGGGGAAAGGTCGCGACATTTGCGGCGGGGGCCACCACCTTTACCTTGAGCTTCCTCCTCGCCACCCCCTGGTCATATTCAAGCGATTTCACCGGGCCCGGGGGATATCCGGACCTGGATCCCGACGACCGCCTTCGAAAAGGGGGCCAAGTCGCCCTTTTCTGGGCCACGGCGCTGGTGGAGTGGACCCCGCTGGTGAGACAGGGAAAATAGGGACAGTTCTCTGAGAAGGAGAACCGATGTCCAAGCGGGAGAGCCGGACCTTCAGCCGGG